>NZ_CAURLX010000015.1:0-38801 GCF_963525585.1 uncultured Capnocytophaga sp.
TCATAGCTTCTACCTTGTTTTCCTTCCTCTTTTCCTCCTATGGTAAATTCATCAAACTTACACTCTCCCCAAGCTGTGGTAGCCAGTAGGAAGAGTTGCTGGTCGATTGAGGTCGCTAAGGTGGTCTTGGCAAGGTCGCGCTTCTCTATCAGTGCCTTGAAGTCTATGGGAGTTTTGTAGTAAGTGCCTTTCATAGATTACTCTTTGGGATATAATTGGATGTCAAATGTACTATTAAATAGCTCAAACTCTACATTGGGGATTTCCTGCATTATATCATCTTTTTTTAGGTATAGTTTAGGATTTTCAAACTTTTTATCTATTTCTAAATGTAGATCAAAGGGTTGTTTTCCTATCCTTTTATAAAACTCCTTAAAAAGTTTTACAAGTTGTTGCTCTCGCTTGCGATATTGCTCATAAGGCAAAGCAATAAACTCTTCACCCCCTACATTACCAGGGTAAACCCTTATTACATACTCACCTCCTTGCCCATCATACACAGCATCTATTTCTACAGGAATAGGTTTAGGGGCAAAACCTGTTAGAAAATCAAGGTCAAAATGCATATTTTTCTCCCCATCAATAAATAAAAGATACTTGCCGGCATCATAAGGACGTGAAATCATTTTTAGAGGATAATCATCTTTATCCGCAATATGGATGGTAAAACGCCAAGGGTATTTAATGATAACCTCCTTCCATATATGAGTTGAAAGTTTATTGTTTCTGATCTCCTCTTGAGTTTGTTGCGGCATACTATTTTGATATTGTTGTACAGCAGTTTCTCTTGACCAATCCCTTATAATGCTTATTTCTGGTACTTCCATTATCCTATGGAAAGCCTCATCTCCTTCTACAATATATTCTTTTGCTTGATATTCACCGACTAAAATAGTATTGGCTCCACTTAAATAGAGCAATACCTGTCCTGCAGGCAATACTGCAATTTTAAAATCATAATAGCTGGTATCGCCAAACTTGTCAAGATAACCTTCTTGAAACAACTTAGTGATACGAGGCACATCTAAATCAAAAGAACCTGAATAAAACTTATTTTCCGCATACGAAAACCAGGTAATTTCCATTTTTACGGGGATAGGACGCTCCCACTCTCCTACGATATCTGTTCCTGAGTCGTGGAACAAACTTGCTCGTAAGCTTTGCTCCGAAGGAATATATTCCCTTCCTCCATTATCGTAAATGAATGCACCATCTACTATTTCTGTTGTATATCCTTCATCTCCTGTGGTTAAAATAAGCCAGTGGTATTTTTTTGTCATCTTATTCATTATTTTTGTTATAGAATGTTTTGCTTTACTAAGTTTCCAAGATACATTCTTTCTATAGTAAACGAGTGTTCCTATCAGAAGCACTATAATGCCTATTATTACATACTTTTTCATAATTTATCCTTGTAAAATGTCTCGTTTAGGTTTTCCTTCTTTATATCTCCCATACATAGCTATCATATCATCATCTTGATTAGAACGGTGTAGATACTGATGTCTTAATTTGTGTAAATCTTCTTTTGATAACTGAACCTTTATAGAGTTGATTCCATCATTTTCCTTTGCATATTTTAATATTTGCTCTTGTATTCTATATAAAAACTCATCTTGTTTTATTGTACTGTCTATATTTGTAAGTTTGAAATTTTCACGATATTCATCGGATGCTATCAAATGAACTACTTTATTAGGTTTAGCTCCCATTTTTAAATTTAACTGAGATACATCGTTTTTATGAATTAACCCAAAAGAGGCAACCGTATCAAAGAGTCCTACAAAGTTAAAGATTATAGGTGTCTTCCTATCAACCCTCATATAAGAAGTAATTGACATTTCCTCTGAAATAAAATAACGTGCTGCAGCAGCTCCTCTACTAAAACCAAAGACGTTGATATATATTATCTTTATTTCTTTGATCAATATCATACATTTTGAAACACCACTTTTTATTTTAGAAAAATAGTATCTTTTTTATTCCAATTATATAAAACATACGTATCTGTTTTTTCTATAAAATACAGATAAGTACTTTCCTTTTCTTTGTGATATTTAATACAAAAATACATTTTTTGGTTTTTATCTAATTTTATATGTTGTGCTATTTTATACAGGTTAATGGATTTTTCTTCTAAAATACTATTTATATGTTTTTCCTCTTTGTTAATAAATGATTTATTATTTTCATCAAGATAAAAATCAATATTATATTCTATTGTGTGGTTACAACATCTTTCTTTGGTAAAAATACGAGATGTTGTATCTGCCACAAACCCCGTTTCCTGTTCTATCTCCTCAAATAATTCCTTTTCTTTTTTACTTATAGGAGCTAACTCACTTCGAAAATCAAGGCGAATTAAACTAATTAAAACAATAAAAAGTATCACACCAATTATTCCTAAAATTGCTATAATGAGTGCTATTCTTTTAAAAATTCTACCAATTCCCATACTTCTATTGATTTTGAGGAAAAATCAGGTATTTTTTATGACCACATTTGCGACAACAATATCCATCTTCCCACTTTAAAGAAGCTAGATATTCTTCGCAATCTAAGTCTGTTTTAAAGCGTTCAGTAAACTCTAAGAGGCTTTGTCCCTTAAATAATTCCATAACACATTAATTTTCAGAGTGCAAATATATGAAATTATTTTGACATCTTAAAAATTTTATTTTTTATTTGTTTTTATGAGAAAAATATTGTATCTTTGCACTCTACTTCAAGATTATTCTTTCATTTTTACTTTTCTCAAGTTAGGAAGAAAATAAGCAATAAGCCCCATTAAAGGAAGAAAAGAACAAACCTTATACACAAAGGTAATATCTGTAAGGTCTATAAGCTTTCCTAAAAGAGCTGAAGCAAGCCCTCCCATTCCAAAGGCAAATCCATAGAAAACACCTGAAATCATCCCTATTTTCTTAGGAAGAAGTTCCTGAGAATACACCAGAATGGAGGCAAAAGCAGAGGAAATAATAAAGCCTATGAGTATAACAAGAATAGCTGTTGTATCAGCATCTGCATAAGGGAGCCATAGGGCAAAAGGAGCTGTTCCTAAAATAGAGAACCATATAATGAACTTTCTGCCTACTCTATCTCCAAAAAATCCACCAATGAGCGTACCCGCAGCAGCAGCTCCTAAGTAATAAAATAGGTATAATTGTGCTTGTGCGTGGCTAAAACCAAACTTCTCCAGTGTATAGAATTGAAAATAATTACTAATCCCTGCAGTATAAAAGTTCTTTGAGAAAACTAGGAGCATAAGGATAATGACAGAATTGCGTATCTGTGCGTGAGTAAGGTCTGGCAGGGGAATTTCTCTTTTAGAGGTTGTCTGAGCTTTCTTAAGGAGTTTTTTACGCCAATTTCCGATAAAAAAGAGAATGAGAATAGCCACCGCTGGGAATAGAACAAACCAAATGAGTTTCTCTAAGTGCGTTTCTTCTATCAGAACACTTCCAGAAGAGCGCTTGCCAAGGATAATAAGGATTACCAGCAGAGGAGCTAGGGCACTTCCTAAATTTCCTCCCAATTGGAAAATCGCTTGAGCAAAGGAGCGTTTGCCTCCTGAGGCTAAGAAGGAAATACGAGAGGATTCAGGGTGAAAGATAGAAGAACCAATTCCTATGAAAATAACCGAAACCAGAATAAGCTCATAGCTATTCACATACGCAAGTAAGCCAATGCCTATAGCACTAAATCCCATTCCTAATACTTGTGAAAAAGGCTTAGGGTGCTTATCCGTATAAGCTCCTACCAGAGGCTGTAGGATGGAAGCCGAAAGCTGGTAACATAAGGTGATCACACCTATTTGTGTCATCGAAAGGGAGAATTTGCTCTGTAGGGCAGGATAAATAGAGGGAAGAACTCCCTGTAATAAGTCATTCAGGCAATGTGCTATAGCGATGAATATCAGTACGATGTAATGTGTTTGGTGAGTCTCTTTCATTGAAAGTGTAATTTAATACTGCAAAAGTACGAATATTTAATGAAAACTATTTTTTTTTAAGTTTTATATTGTTATCTTTGCCATTTGTAAGTAATAAGTTAAAAATGAGAAAACTATTATTTTTCTTCTTGATATTCCCTCTACTTTCCCTCTATTCTCAGGAAAGCAATATCCAAATAGGAGCAAAGGCAGGGGTATCTTTGGCTACCTTTTCGAGGAATTTTTTCTATCAGACACAAGAATTTTCTTATATAACAGATTTTTATGTAGGAGCTTTGGCAGTTACACGCACTGAGCACACAATTAACGGGAAATTGGAACTAATATATTCAGGACAAGGGGCAAAATATAATGTTTCTCATAATCCTCAATATGAAGGAAAATACAATTTAGGATACCTTTCCTTGGCTTATATTATGCATTTTCGCCTATCGGATCATTTTTATCTGGATGCAGGGCTTAGTACAGACCTTCTGGTCAGAAAGGATAGTAAAATACCCTCTCCCAGAACGTTTGATATTGCAGGAATTGTAGGGATAGAAGTGCCTATACTTCCTTCGTTGAGCCTTGAGGCTCGGGCCAAATCAGGTAGGGGAGGGCTTAATAATTATGAAGAGTATTACACCGCTTCGCCTTTTCAGAATTCTTTGAATAACTTAGTAGTACAGTTTGGCATTATTTATTATCTTTAAAATAAAATTCAATGAATAAAGTACTTATTTTAGATTTTGGTTCACAATATACACAGCTTATAGCGCGCAGAGTGCGAGAGCTCAATGTATATTGTGAGATACACCCATACAATCATCTTCCTGAGAATGTAGCTGATTTCTCGGCTGTAATTCTCTCAGGATCACCTTATTCGGTACGTGCTACCGATGCACCACATCCTGACCTTTCGCACTTACGAGGGAAGAAACCACTCTTAGCAGTGTGTTATGGAGCTCAGTATCTGGCACACTTCTTTGGGGGAGAGGTCGCTCCTTCTGATATCCGTGAATATGGACGAGCACACTTGGTATTTGTTAAGCAGGAAGAACCCTTCCTAGAGGGAATTCCTCATAACAGTCAAGTATGGATGAGCCATAGCGATACCATTAAGCAACTACCCACAGGAGGGGTATGCTTAGCAAGTACACCAGATGTTACCAATGCAGCCTATCGTATTGAAGGAGAATCTACTTATGCTATTCAATTCCATCCAGAAGTATATCATTCTACAGATGGGAAAAAGTTCTTGGAGAACTTCCTCTTTAAGATAGCGAAGATTACACCTTCTTGGACACCGGACAACTTTATAGAGACTACTGTAGCAGCTCTTAAGCAACAAGTAGGAAAGGAAAAAGTAGTACTAGGACTCTCAGGAGGAGTGGATTCTACAGTGGCAGCCGTACTTCTTAATAAGGCTATTGGGAGCCAATTACATTGTATTTTTGTCAATAATGGTCTTTTAAGAAAGGGAGAGTTCGAAAGTGTGTTGGCTCAGTATCAGGGAATGGGGCTTAATATCAAGGGAGTAGATGCTTCCGGAGAATTTCTTTCCGCCTTAGCAGGAATTACAGACCCAGAGCAAAAACGCAAAACTATAGGGCGAGTATTTATAGAAGTATTTGACAAAGAAGCCCATCAGATTACCGATGTTACCTATCTGGCACAAGGGACTATCTACCCAGATGTTATAGAATCAGTATCGGTAAAAGGACCTTCAGCAACTATAAAGAGCCATCATAATGTAGGGGGATTACCAGACTATATGAAACTCAAGATTGTGGAACCCTTACGAATGCTTTTCAAAGATGAAGTGCGCCGTGTAGGAGCTTCTTTAGGAATTCCTGCAGAACTCTTAGGGCGCCATCCTTTCCCCGGTCCAGGGTTGGCAATACGTATTCTAGGCGATATTACTCCAGAGAAAGTGGCTACTTTACAGGAGGTAGATGCTCTTTTCATTAATGGACTTAAGGAGCATCAGCTCTATGATAAGGTATGGCAAGCAGGAGCTATTCTCCTTCCTATCAATAGTGTAGGAGTAATGGGAGACGAGCGTACTTATGAAAAATGTGTAGCTCTACGTGCGGTAGAGAGTACCGATGGAATGACTGCCGATTGGGTACACTTGCCCTATGATTTCTTACAGAAAATCTCTAATGAGATTATTAATAAAGTAAAAGGGGTAAATCGTGTGGTTTATGACATCAGTTCCAAACCGCCTGCAACTATCGAATGGGAGTAAGAATAAATATAAATTTCGAAAAATCAACAAATTAACAATAAAAATGGAAATAAAAAATTATATCCAAGAACACAAAGAACGTTTCTTAAGCGAACTGTTTGACCTATTACGTATGCCGTCTGTTAGTGCTGACTCAGCATATAAGCCCTCTATCGAAGCTACAGCCCAATGGGTAAAGGAATCTCTTCTTAAAGCAGGGTGTGATACAGCCCAAGTATGTGAAACTCCAGGGAATCCTGTAGTATATGGAGAAAAGCACGTGGGAGACCATCTTCCTACAGTACTTGTATATGGGCATTATGATGTACAACCTGCAGACCCTCTCGAATTATGGGAGACAGATCCTTTTGAACCAGTAATTAAGACTACAGAACTTCATCCTGAGGGAGCTATTTTTGCTCGTGGAGCTTGTGATGACAAAGGGCAGATGTTTATGCATGTAAAAGCCTTTGAATATATGGTCAAAGAGGGAAAGCTTCCTTGCAATATTAAGTTTATGATTGAAGGAGAAGAGGAAGTAGGTTCTAAGAACTTAGGATGGTTTGTGGAAAAGAATAAGGAAAAACTTAAGAACGATATCATCTTGATTTCGGATACAAGTATTATTGGTAGAGAGACTCCTTCTATTACAACCAGTCTTCGTGGGCTTAGCTATCTTCAGGTAGAAGTTACAGGTCCTAACCGAGACTTACACTCAGGAGTTTATGGAGGAGCCGTTGCCAACCCAGTGAATATTTTAGCTCAGATGATTGCTCAGCTTCATGATGAACATCATCGTGTAACTATTCCACACTTCTATGATAAGGTAAAAGAGTTTTCTGCTGAGGAGCGTGCTCTTTTTGCTAAGATTCCATTCTCTTTGGAAGAATACAAAAAAGACTTAGGAGTAAAAGATGTACTTTTGGAGGACGGCTATTCAGTAATCGAAAGTTCTGCTATACGTCCTACCTTGGATGTCAATGGAATCTGGGGAGGCTATATAGGTGAAGGAGCTAAGACGATTATTCCTAGTAAGGCGTCAGCTAAGATTTCTATGCGCTTGGTGCCCAACCAAGATAATAAGGAGATAGAGGCTCTTTTCACAGAACATATACAACGTATAGCTCCTGAAGGGGTTACTGTTAAGGTAACTAACTTAGGAGGAGGTCCTGCTTATGCTATGTCTATTGATAATGATGGATACCGTGCTGCAGAAAAAGCGATGGAAAAGACCTTTGGTAAGCGTCCAGTTCCTTCTCCAGAAGGAGGAAGTATTCCTATTGTAGCTCTTTTCGAGAGGGAATTAGGCACTAAGTCTATTCTTATGGGATTTGGATTTGATTCGGATCTTATTCACTCTCCTAATGAGCACTATGGGCTATTTAATTTCTTCAAAGGAATAGAAACCATTCCATATTTCTACGAGTATTATGTAGAGGCACATAAGAAATAATAGTTTGTTTTCCAAGAGGAAATGAGAGATGACTTTATTTCCTCTTGATTTTTAATATGTTATCTATGAGGTGCGCTTTTTTCTATACAATACTCTTCTTTTCTTTGTTTTGTAAGGCACAAAATTTTGAAAAGGAATTAGGAATAGGACTTTTGACGGTCAATACACAACATACACTACCACTGTATAAGCATCCTAATGATTTGTATCCTACGGATTCTATTGTTTATCAGAAAGATAAAAAGGGAACTCTTATGCTGAAACTGAGCAGTCCTATAGCTCCGTACAAATTCTTTCCAGGAGCAGATTTAGGAATGGTTGGTGTAATGGGAACCAATGAACAAGTAAGAGGTATTGTTTCCCCGGTACTTATTTTTAGGGTATTATCTGAAGGGAAAGATTTCTATCAGATAGTAATAGATGAACATAGAGGAAATTCTTTTTTTATTAAGAAAAATAAAAAAGCTGAGTATTATGTATATGATAAGAAATCTTCTACATACGAGGATGATTTCATAAAACCTAAAACAACCTTTTGGTTTAGTTTTGAGAATTGGCTTCATTATCTTAGTAAATGTGAATTACTTACTTTCAGTGGGCAGATGAAACTATATGATACTCCTAATGGAAAATGTATAGTAGATAAAGAACATCACGGTGTTATTTCTCTTATAGATTGTAGAGATAATTGGATAGAAATAGAAACAGAAGTGATATATCTTAATGGAGTACAGCTGCCTATATATAAAGGCTGGCTCAAATGGTATGATAAAGGCAAGGAACAAATTACAATTATGGTCAATGCCTTATATTAACACGAGAAATATTTAACATTCTGTTTAGATTTATGTGCTGAAAAAACACTAACTTTGCTATTTAAAACGCAAACTAACTGTGATGGATTTAGAAAAATTTCACTTAGTTACTCGATTGGCTTCACAAGCTACACATTATAAGGAAGGTGAAGCGATTCGCTATTGGGAAGAAGGGCAGTGGCGCCCTATGTCTTGGACTGTATTTTATGACAAAATCCAAGAACTTACCAAAGCACTTTTACATTACCAAGTAGGAGTACAGGAGAATATAGGAATTTTTGCTCCCAACTCCCCTCAGTGGACTATGGTGGATATGGCAGCAGCCCACCTAAGAGCCTGTGCAGTACCTATCTATGCTACTAATACAGCTGATCAGGCTGCTTATATCATCAATGATGCTAATATTCGTATTTTATTCGTTGGAGAACAAGAACAATTTGATAAAATACAGCAAATAAAAGAAAAATGTCCTCAATTACAGCAAGTAGTTGTATTCAATGAGGAACTTGTAAAAGAAAAGAACCCTTTTGTGGTTTCTTTATCTCAATTCATAACACTTCCTCAAGGTAAAAACTACACTGAAGAGCTAGAGAAGCGATTCGCTCAGCGAAATCTTAGGGATATCTATACGATCATTTATACTTCAGGAACTACAGGGAATCCCAAGGGAGTCCTTATAGATTATGAAAATGTTGCCTATCAGCTTATTAACCACGATGAACGATTGAGTGTGGTAGAAAGAAATGTTTCCTTGTCTTTCTTGCCTCTCTCTCATGTATATGAGCGGATGTGGGTAGCCTATGTGCTTCATAAGGGAGTGATTAACTGCTACTTAGATGATACTAACCGAGTTGCAGAAGTCCTCAAGGAGGTACGCCCACACTATATGTGTGTGGTACCCCGCTTATTGGAGAAAATATATACCAAAATCTATGAGAATGTAGGAAAGCAGTCTCCAGTAAAGCGTATGGTATTTGCTATGGCTACTCGAATTGCTAAAATACAGTTGGGAAGAACTAAAAAAGGGAAATATCCTTCCATTATCCTAAAAAAACTCTATAATACGGCTGATAAACTCGTTTTCCAGAAGCTAAAAGAGGCTATGGGAGGTAATATCCAAATGATTCCTTGTGGAGGAGCACTTTTGGAACCTTCTATTGGGCGTTTTTTCAGAGCAATAGGAGTCAATGTAACCTTGGGTTATGGGATGACTGAGACTACCGCAACAGTATCCTGCTGGGATGATAACAAGTTCAAGCTCAAGTCAGTAGGTACTCTTTTGCCTAATATACAAGCTAAAATAGGAGAGAATAACGAAATTCTACTTAAGGGAGGCTCTATCACCAAAGGTTATTATAACAATCCTGAGGAAAATGCCAAAGCCTTTACCGAGGATGGTTTCTTGCGTACAGGCGATGCTGGCTATATAGATGAGCAAGGGAATATTTTTATCACTGAGCGTATCAAGGAATTGATGAAAACCTCCAACGGAAAATATATAGCTCCTCAGCAAATAGAAGGAAAGGTGGGTAAGGATAGCTTTATTGAACAAATTGCTATTATTGCAGATGCTCGCAAATATGTTTCTGCTCTTATTGTACCCAATTATGACGCTTTAGCAGAATATGCAAAGTCACTCAATCTGAAATATAAAAACTATGCTGAACTGATAAAAAATAGCCAAATCGTGGATTTCTTCCAGAAAAGGTTACAGAATCTTCAGCAAGAATTGGCGGCTTATGAGCAAATTAAGAAATTTACCCTACTCACAAGCCCTTTCACAATTAATAATGATGAGCTGACGCCTACTCTTAAGCTCAAGCGAAAGAATATCTATAAGAATTATTTCCGAGAAATAGAGGCAATGTATGCATAATCCAAATCCAGATATAATTAATCACAGATAGAATAAATAATGGGGAAGATAGTAGTAGAGCTCAAAGAAGCCTCTGTTTTTCAAAGAAAAAATCTTATTCTTCACGATATTAACCTTACCATTGAGCGAGGTGAATTCGTGTATCTGATAGGGAAAACAGGGAGCGGGAAGAGTTCGCTTCTGAAGATACTTTACGGGGATCTTCCTCTGAAGAAAGGAACAGGAACAGCAGTAGATTTTGACCTTACCACCCTTAAGGAATCCGAAATTCCTTATCTGAGACGAAAGATAGGGGTCGTTTTTCAGGATTTTAAGCTTCTTCCCGATAGAGATGTCTTTGCTAATCTAGAATTTGTTCTAAGGGCTACAGGCTGGAAAGAAGAAGCAAAGATAGAAGCACGTATCAAGAGTGTATTGGCAAAAGTGAAGATGGATACCAAGTTACAGAAGTATCCTCACGAGTTATCAGGAGGGGAGCAACAGCGAGTGGCGATTGCGCGCGCCTTGCTCAATGACCCTGACCTGATTCTCGCTGATGAGCCTACAGGAAATCTGGATCCTGAAACCAGTGTCGAGATTATGAAAGTGATGCGGGAGATTAATGATTCCGGACGCTCTATCCTAATGGCTACCCACGATTATGCCCTCATCCTCAAGTTCCCTTCCAAAACTATCAAGTGTGATGGAGGAAAGCTCTTTGAGGTGGTGCAACGCTCGGTATAGTTAAAATTCGAATTTTAACTGAATATCAATCAATTGGAATGTCTTTCGGTGGTGTTCGCAAGCTCCAAACTCAAGAATAGCTGCTCGGTGTTCTTTCGTGGGGTACCCTTTATTCTTATCCCAATGGTACATAGGGAATTCCTTGTGGAGCTCTTCCATATAAGCATCGCGGTAGGTCTTAGCCAGTACCGAGGCGGCAGCAATACGCATAAATCGTGCATCTCCTTTGACCTGACAGGAGTAAGGAATCCTCTTATAGGGTTTGAATCGATTCCCATCTACTACAATAAACTCCGGAGTGAGAGTGAGTTTGTCTAAAGCCTGCTGCATAGCTTCAATAGAGGCATTGAGGATATTAATCTGGTCAATTCGTTGAGGAGAGAGATGTACTACAGCATAGCTCAGTGCCTGTTCTTCGATAATAGGACGAAGCTGATTGCGCTGTTTCTCAGTCATTTGTTTGGAGTCATTGAGTAGGGGATGGTAGAAGTCTTCAGGAAGGATAACCGCTGCTGCCGTTACAGGTCCTGCTAGGCAACCACGACCCGCCTCATCTGTCCCAGCTTCTTGTGGTGAGAAAAACCATTTTTCCATAGGATTAATTCTGTAGAACTAATAAATTACACCCACGAATATCTGACGAATCAAAGCGCCCTAAGACCTCAAAAGTGCCATCGGGATAGGCTTTGCCCAAGTCTTGAGTAGCAATGAAGCTACAGGAATAATAATTGGCTAAATCTATTACATTGATACCACCAATTTTTCCATAAGGTAGGAAAGAAAGGGCATCTTCGCTATCACGAATAAGGATTTTCATCCACGGAACAGGGGCAAACAGACCATTTCCTTGGCTATAAGCCTGTGAAAGTAGCTCTGTCATTCCATATTCGGAGTGGATTACCTCTGTACCGAAGCCTCGACAAAGGATGCTGTGTAGCTCTTCACGGATAAGCTCCTTGCGCCGTCCCTTCATACCTCCTGTTTCCATAATAATAGTATTTTTTAGGGAAAATTGATATTGCTCAACTAAGTCCAAGAGGGCAAAAGATACTCCCATAAGGAAGACCTTATGACCTTTTGAGTCCCAAAGTATAAGTTTCTGGGCAAGTTCTTCCTGATTGTAGAGGTAGAAGCCACTTTCCTTTTGGGCGTTATGAATTAAATCATCAGCCATATAGATAAGAGAAGAACCTTTACGCTCTAAATAGGAGGGAAGCAGTGCCAAGAAAATATAACTCCCTATCTCTCCATAGAAATGAGTAAATCCCTTGCGAAAACTTTCTCTATAAAGAGTTAAGGAGCTGACTAAGTGCCGAGACGTTTGGCTACCCGTAGTGCCACTGCTGGTAAAGACTTCTTCAGGAGGATTAGTAGCAGCATAAACTTCCTTATTTTTAAAGAACTCTATAGGTAAAAAAGGAATCTCCTTGAGGGTATGTACCGTCTTGGGAGTTTTGTTGAAGTAGTTACAAAACTCTTGATATACAGCATTATTTTGATATTGAAAGGCAAAAACAGTCAGAGCCTGTGCCTCAAATTCCTTAGAGGTATAATCGTGAAAAAGGTTATTCATCTGATGAATAATAGGTGTTTTTTAACAATTTAGGATTAATGACAGAATGCTATCATATCTAATTGATTGTTAAGACAAAAAGAGATATTTTCTTTTAGCCCCATAATATGTTCATAAGCAAAGCCTCTTTCTTCGTCATCGTCGTCCTCTATCAGAGCTTCTATTTCTTCCTTTGTTTTATGAACTTTCTCCAGCAGAGAAGCTAAATGTCTCAATCGTTCCTGATCAATGAGGCTTATCATAGGATAGTCCTCTATTTCAGGTAGAGGGAAGGGATGAAAATGATCGGCAGGGAATAGCTCGGTGTCTATCTCTACCTCTATATCATAGTCTTCAAAGAGTGTTTTGTTGATAAGATCGGTTTCATACCAGAACTTTATTTCTTCGGTAAAGGGGAGCTTCTTTCCCAAAATAGCACAAATACCAATAAAGGCGTATCCATAGGTATATCCTTTTTTCTCATCAAAAGGAAGCCCCATAATGATATCAGTAAGAGCCTTAGTGGTCTCATTGTCATCATCTTCTTCGGCGTAGTTTTGGAAGATTTCGTCCTTCTGAACCTCAGCGAGTAAGGCTTCATTTTTAGATGAAAAAACAGCCTGAAGTTCAGACGTTTTTACCCCGTAAGCAAACATATAGTATCCCATAGATAAAGATTTATGGGCAAAGGTACAAAATAAATCTGAAATAGGAGGGCTTGTTCTTCTGTTGGTTAATCAAACAGCCTTGTCAAGAGGGATAACTCTTTCCCTTTGCTAGTGTAAAAGATAGAAAAATTATGGAAAAGTTAGAAATTTTTAAGCAGGTAGGAAAGAACATTCAGCAAATACGCCAGAGTAAAGGGCTCTCTCAAGTGGATCTGGTAGGGTGTATTGAGGGGAATATTGATACTACCAATATCTCTCGTATAGAGCAAGGACGTACCAACCCAACCCTGCTCACTCTCTATCGTATTGCTCAAGCCTTGGAAGTACCACTTACCGATTTAGTGAAAGATAGTACAACAAAAGTAGCCGAAAAATAGAAGAAAAATTATAAATTTGTGAATTTCTTTTGGTTTTATGGGCAAAAAACTTAACTTTGCAGAGATAAAAGCATTAGGATGATGAAAAAGTTACTTTATATAGCACTATTTATACTTCCTTTGGTTGGAAGTGCTCAAATCTATAATGAGTCTTTTAGAAAAAGGGGAGAGGTTTTTAAGGTATATGCAGGTTACCAAAACAAAAAGGAAGATGATACGGGAATTATAGTAGTAACTCGTGAAACCAACCGATTTGTATATGAAGATGATGCTATACCCGATGCCTATAAAAAGATGACAGAAAAATTTATGCAAAGTCTCCTTACTAATGAGAAGTATAAAAAAAGATTTGTAAAATATCGCTTAAAAGTAGAGAAAAGAGCTTTTGGCGACATCTATATAGAAAATCAAAAAGTGGGTAACATTAAGGAAATACCAACTTCCAAATAGCCAAAACAATTTTTGAGATTACCAATAGTACTAACTTACACGAGGTAGATATATTTTATTTTTGATGTTTATGATATTTTAAGAACCTATCTACAAGTGTAATCTTATGGGTTAAAAAATCTATCTATTTTTATTGTTGAAGAATTAATATTTTTCAGTAAAGTTTTGTACCTTTGCAGTCTATAATGAAAGTATCATCGGATATAAAACAAAATTAATGATGAAAAAAATACAAATGGTAGACTTACAAGGGCAATATGAGCCTTTGAAAGCTCAGATACAACAGTCTTTTAATGAGGTACTTGAGACCGCTGCTTTTATCAATGGACCTCAAGTACATTCTTTCCAGAAAGAATTAGAGGACTACCTACAGGTTAAGCACGTTATCCCTTGTGCCAATGGTACAGATGCACTTCAGATAGCAATGATGGCATTAGGATTAAAGCCAGGGGATGAAGTTATTACAGCTGATTTTACCTTTGCAGCAACAGTTGAGGTAATAGCTCTTTTGGGGCTTACTCCTGTTTTGGTAGATGTAGAGCAGGATACATTTAATATTGATATTCAGGCTATAAAAAAAGCAATCACACCTAGAACCAAAGCTATTGTTCCTGTTCATCTATATGGGCGACCAGCCAATATGGAAGCTATTATGCAGATAGCAAAGGAGCATCATCTTTTTGTGATAGAGGATAATGCACAGGCAATTGGAGCTGATTTCACTTGGAGCGATGGAAGAAAGCAAAAATTAGGGACAATAGGGCACATAGGAGCCACTAGTTTCTTTCCTTCCAAAAATTTAGGCTGTTACGGTGATGGAGGAGCTATTTTTACCAATGATGACGAACTAGCACATACCTTAAGAGGAATTGTTAATCACGGGATGTATATACGTTATCATCACGATGTGGTAGGGGTCAATTCTCGTCTGGATTCTCTTCAAGCTTGTGTTCTTCGAGCAAAATTACCTCACTTAGATACCTACAATCAGAAAAGAAGAGCTTTTGCACATCTATATTCTGAAGGATTAAAGAAAAATCCACATATAATTACTCCCGAAATCCCTCAAGGGGATACTTCTCACGTTTTTCACCAATATACAATCCGTATTACCAATGGTAAGCGTGATGCTCTTGCGGAATATTTGTCCCAAAATGGAGTGCCCTTTGGAGTATATTACCCTATTCCATTACATCAGCAGAAAGCATATCAGGATAGCCGTTATAAGGAAGAAGACTTTCCGGTGACTCATCAGTTAGTCAAAGAAGTACTTTCTTTGCCAATGCATACGGAACTCGACCAAGAACAAATAAATTTTATAACAAAGTTAATTACAGATTTTGTATAAAGTAAAAAAAAACGTACCTTTGCACACATTATTAATAGAATAAAAATATTTCTTACAGATATAAAAATGAGAACAATACAATTTAGAGAAGCCATTTGTGAAGCTATGAGCGAAGAAATGCGCAGAGATCCTTCTATTTACTTAATGGGAGAAGAAGTAGCTGAATATAATGGAGCTTATAAAGCCTCCAAAGGAATGCTTGATGAGTTTGGTCCTAAGCGAGTTATAGATACTCCTATTGCTGAAAGTGGATTTTCAGGAATAGGGGTGGGTTCAGCAATGAATGGTTGCCGACCAATCATTGAGTATATGACGTTTAACTTTTCCTTAGTTGCTATAGATCAGATTATCAGCAATGCTGCTAAGATGCGTCAAATGTCAGGTGGACAAATTAATATACCTATTGTATTTAGGGGACCTACAGCTTCGGCTGGACAATTGGGTGCAACTCACTCTCAGGCATTTGAGAATTGGTATGCGAACTGCCCAGGTCTTAAGGTTGTGGTTCCTTCTACTCCTTATGATGCTAAAGGACTTCTTAAGGCTGCTATCCGTGATAATGACCCTGTTATCTTTATGGAATCTGAGCAGATGTACGGAGATAAGGGGGAAGTGCCAGAAGAAGAATATATTATTCCTCTTGGAGTAGCCGATATTAAACGTGAAGGAAAGGATGTAACTATTGTTTCTTTTGGTAAGATTATAAAAGAAGCAATTGCTGCAGCTGCAGAATTGGCTAAAGAAGGAATAGAATGTGAGATTATAGATATCAGAACAGTTCGTCCTATGGATTGGGAGGCTATTTTCAATTCTGTAAAGAAAACAAATCGCTTAGTAATCTTAGAAGAAGCTTGGCCATTTGCTTCTGTTTCTTCTGAAATTACCTACCAAGTACAAGAACATATTTTTGACTATCTAGATGCTCCTATCCAGCGAATCACTACTGCAGATACACCTGCGCCTTATTCACCAGCCTTATTACAAGAGTGGTTGCCTAATGCACAGGATGTAATCAAAGCTGTTAAAAAAGTTCTTTATAAATAAGAAATTTCTTTGACATAATATATTTATTTAATTGTTGAAAGTCTTATTCAAATTTTGAATAAGACTTTTTCTGATTATTTATAGTATAAAAAAATCTCCTTTTATAAGGAGATTTTGATATGATGAAGCTTCTGATTAAGCTGTTTTTTCAGTGTTTTCAGTCTCTGTATTATCAATAAGGACTTGCCCACGGTAGTATAGCTTACCTTCAAACCAATGAGCTCTGTGGTAGAGGTGTAATTCTCCTGTAGTAGGGTCTTTTGCTATTTGAGGAGCAACAGCCTTATCATGAGTTCTTCTTTTATCTCTTCGGGTAGAGGATTGTCTTCTTTTGGGATGTGCCATTTTCTTATTTTTTTTATTTGTTTAACAATTTTTGTAATTCATTCCAACGAGGGTCTATCTGTGAGAGATCCTCAGCTACTTCTTGTTCTTTAGGGCTAAGAGCCTCTAAAGCTTCTAAAGCCTCCGGAAAAGAGTCTATATTAGGATGGATTCTCTTGGCGGGAACAGAAAGGATTAGCATTTCGTAAATGTATTGTGCCACATTCAGTGTATGTTCTCCCTCCGGTAAGATGAGTAACTCATCATTATCATCATTATAGATTTCTCCAAACTTCACTACTAAGAACAAACTTCCTTCTGTGGGAAGGTCAAAGGGTTCATTAGTAATATCACAATTCACATTTACAGTTCCCTTACTTGAGAATTTGAGTTCTAATAGATTACTCTTTTTCTTTAAGCAAACACTTACTTGCTCTGAAACATCATTGAATTCAGTATAATCAAATAGTTCAAAAAAATGATTATCTATCTGGTATTCAAACAGATGTTCTCCAATTTTAAGCCCAGCAAAGTGGATATCATACGCTTTTAATAGGCGTTTTCTATCTTTCATATTTGAATTAGGCAGTTTGAGGGTGCAAAGATAGCAAATTTTTTAAATACACAAAAATATTTATAGATAAATTTTTATAGTTTAAAAATTTGATAATTAGGAGTTATTTCTCTTATGATTTCTTCTGTCCGCTTACTATCGGTGTCACTTAAGAATATTTGCCTGAAAGGAGGAGATATTACCAGATGAATAATCTGAGAAACACGTTCATTGTCCAATTTGTCAAAAATATCATCTAATAATAATAAAGGAGTCACCTCAGTAGCCTTATATAAATAGTGAAATTGAGCTAGCTTTAGGGCTATTAGGAATGATTTCTGTTGCCCCTGACTTGCAAATTTTTTCATAGGCTGTCCATTAATAGAGAAAATCAAATCATCCTTGTGAATTCCTTGGCTGGTGTATTGTAAGCTGATATCTTGGGAAAAATGTACCTTTAATAAGTTTTTTAGGTCTTGGTTATTTAGCTGGCTATCATATTGTATATCAACCTTTTCTTTTCCTTTTGAGATATGTGCATATTGCTCTTGAAAGATAGGAACAAATTCACGAATAAAATCTTTACGAATTTGAAATATTTTTGTGCCATAATGGTCAAGCTGGTCATCATAGATAGGCAAAGTATCCGTTATAGTGTGTTGATTTTCATAAAATTGCTTTAGAAGGCTATTGCGCTGTGATAATACTTTATTATAGCGTAGAAGCGCATCAAGGTAAGCGGAGGATTGGACTTGAGAAAGCATACCATCGAGGAATTTCCTACGGGTATCACTTCCTTCGTGGATGAGGTCTCTATCGGCAGGAGAGACAATTACTACAGGAAAAGCCCCTATGTGTTCGGAAAGCTTATCATATATTTTTCCATTGCGTTTGATAACTTTCTTTTGTCCTTTTTTTACACTACAGACTACATTCTCTTCTCGGTTCTCTTTTAGGAAAGTTCCTTCTAATAGGTAGAACTCTTCTCCTAAGCGAATATTATAGGAAGTGGTCGTGTTGAAGTAGCTTTTTGTCATTCCTAAGTGGTAAATAGCATCCAATGAGTTCGTTTTTCCTATACCATTATTCCCCACAAAGCAATTTATCTTTTCTGAAAAAGAGAATTCCTTGTCGGCTATGTTTTTGAAATTCAGTATGTAAAGTCGTTTTAGAATCATTCAAAAAAGCAGTTGCAAAAACTTGTGCAAATTATTAAAAAATCTTGAGAAAAATGCCTTTTATTACAAATAAATATTTTATTTTTGCAAAATGTTTTTAAAGCAATAATTTATGTCAGTATACAAAAAGAATAACTATCGTTCAGGAAGACAAGAAAAGAAAGAAAAACAAAAAGAAGAAACTCATAACTCCCTCAGTAGTGAGCAGTTATCGAAAGAAAGTACTACTGCAGAAGTATTTCAGACTTTAGATGAAAAAGCGAACAAGACAGAAGCGTGGGTACAGCAAAATCAGCGTACTATATTCTCTGTTCTTGCAGCTTTGGTAGTGGTAGGATTGGGATATATGCTTTACAAACAATTTGTGTCAGTACCCAAAGAAGAAGAGGCTTCTAAGAAACTTTCTTTTGCATTGAGTACTTTTGATAAAGCTCTGAATGCAAATACTACAGCTGAAAGAGATTCCCTTTTTACACTTTCTCTTAATGGAAATAAAGAAAATGGTGGGTTTTTGAATGTTTTGCAAAATTATTCAGGAAGTAAAGCAGCTAATGTAGCGAATTATTCTGCTGGAATGGCTTATCTTCAGTTAAACCAATATAAAGAAGCAATTACTCATTTAGATAAATTTAGTTCTGATGACCCAATATTGAGTGCTTTGGCTCTAGGAAATATAGGAGATGCTTTTGCAGAACTTAAGCAACTTAAAGAGGCTATAGACTACTATAATAAAGCTATTGATAAGAGTGATAATAGCCTGACTGCTCCTATTTACTTGAATAAGGCAGCTTCAGTAGCAATAGAACAAAAAGAATATAAGAAAGCTCTAGAATATCTTGAGAGAATTAAGAATGAATATCCTAAATCTCAAGAAGCTACTACGGTTAGTACAGAGATAAGCCGTGTAAAAACCCTTATGAGTCTTTAAAATGGCAACGGAAAATAAGAACCTCTCTTCTTACCATAAAGAAGAGCTCCCAGAAATGGCAGGTAAGGTTATAGGAATTATAACCTCTGAATGGAATCAGCAGATAACTGGCAATATGCGTTCAGGTGCCACAGAAACTTTGCTAGATTGTGGTGTGCTTCCTGAAAATATCCTCCAATGGAGCGTTCCTGGTAGCTTCGAACTGGTTAATGCAGCTAAGCGTATGCTTAAGCATAAGGTAGATGCTATAATTGTTATAGGGTGTGTTATACAAGGTGAGACGAAGCATTTTGACTTTGTCTGCCAAGGAGTAACTAATGGAATTGCCTATCTTAATGCAACTCAAGAAGTACCTATTATTTTCTGTGTTCTTACAGATAATACCCTTCAGCAGTCCATTGATAGGAGTGGAGGAAAGCACGGTAACAAAGGTGTAGAAGCTGCTATTACAGCTATTAAGATGGCTTCTTTATAATTCTTATTTTGATTATAGACTACTTAATATCAGAGGATATTAAGTAGTTTCTTTATTTATATTAAGTATATTTTTCTTCTATTAGATCTAAAAAAGAAAACTATGCTTTTTCCTATGAGAATAAAATCGTATCTTTGCCCCTCAAAAACCTACCTGTACATTTAATTTATTACTAAAAAATAAACGAAATGGCAATTATTATAACAGACGACTGCATTAATTGTGGGGCGTGCGAACCAGAATGTCCTAATAATGCAATATATGAAGGAGCTGATGATTGGCGATATAGTGACGGAACCAATCTTAGAGGTAATATTATACTCCCTTCAGGCAAGCACGCCAATGCGGATGAGGTACAAAAACCCATAAGTGATGACTATTATTATATCGTTCCGGACAAATGTACGGAATGCTTAGGCTTTCATGAAGAACCTCAGTGTGCTGCTGTTTGCCCAGTTGACTGCTGTATCCCTGATGAAAATAATAAGGAGTCTCAAGAAGAATTACTTCAAAAAAGAGACTTTATGCATACAGAGGACTAATAAATTTCTCTTTTCTTTGATTTCTATAGTATTTTCTCTTTTTAAAGAGGAAAAGACTTTTTATGTATTCAATAATACGTAAATTGAATAAAATAAATAATAACAAAATTATAAAAATAGAAGTCTAAAGTTATTTTTTTTATAAAAGCACCTCTTATTTCAAGAAAAATCACGAATATTGCCTATTAAAATCAGATCAAAACCACTTTATGATAACACATCTACAAGGGCGATTAGTGGAAAAGACCCCTACTTATGTTGTTCTTGATTGTAATGGTATTGGCTATTGGGTGAATATTTCTTTGCATACTTTTTCAAAAATCCCTAATACTGAGTCCTTAAAGCTCTATACATACTTACAGATAAAAGAAGATGCTCACACACTTTTCGGTTTTTTAGAAAAATTTGAAAGGGAGATATTTTCTTTATTGATATCTGTTTCAGGAGTTGGAGCAAGTACAGCTAGAATTATGCTTTCTTCGCTCTCTCCCTCCCAGTTACAGAGTGCAATTATTAATAATGATGTCCGAACGATACAATCAGTAAAAGGAATAGGAGCTAAAACAGCTCAGAGAATTATTCTAGATTTGCGGGAGAAAATGACAAAATTGTCTTCTGAAACCCTTCCTACCGACACCCCTTCTTCTCATACCTACAAGGAAGAAGCGCTATCAGCCCTAGAAGTATTGGGCTATCCTCGTAAAGTAGCTGAGAATGTTATCCATAAAATTCTTTCGCATACCTCAACAGATTTTTCTGTAGAAGAACTTATCAAACAAGCTTTAAAACAATTGTAATTACCAAATGAACGCAAAATTAGTAATGAAATCTTTGTTTTTTTCTCTCTTATTGGTCAATGTTCTCTCCCTTACGGCACAAGAGAAGAAAGATGTACAAGAGAGCGTGAAAGATACTATAAAAACGAGTACTTCCCTCAGGAGACTATTGCTTAAGGATTCAGATAGAGTCTCTCGTAAGTATACCTATAATTCGGCACTTGATAAGTATGTATATACTGAAAAACTAGGGGAATATGATATTTCTACCCCTATGTTTCTTACCCCTAAAGAATATGAAAATTTGGTACTGAGGGAGCGTATGGGCTTGCACTTTAGGGAGAAAACACAAGCAATGCGCCCTAGTGAAAATGGGCAGAATAAGAATGCTCAAAGGGATTTATTGCCAGAATTTTATGTGAAATCTGAGCTCTTTGAGTCTATTTTTGGAGGAAATACCATTGATATTAATCCTCAGGGGAATGTAGCCTTTGACCTAGGTCTTCGCTATACAAGGAATGACAATCCGGCTATTAGTCCTGAGTATAGGAGTTCTTATGGGCTTGATTTTGACCAACGTATTAGCTTAGGGATTCAAGGAAAAGTGGGAACACGCCTTTCTATCAATGCAATGTATGATACACAGGCGACTTTTGATTTTCAGAACGTATTTAAGCTCGAATATTCGCCTAATGAGGATGATATTGTAAGAAAAGTAGAGCTTGGTAACGTCAGTATGCCTTTGAATAACTCCCTTATCACGGGAGCCCAGAGCCTCTTTGGGGTCAAGACACAATTACAGTTTGGTCGTACCACCGTGACAGGAGTATTCTCCGAACAACGCTCTCAATCAAAAACTGTTACAGCTCAAGGAGGAGGTTCTTTGCAGGATTTCGAGATTCGTATTCTGGATTATGACGAGAATAGGAACTATTTTCTTTCTCAATTCTTTAGGGATCAGTATGATACAGCCCTAGAAAATTATCCTTATATCCGTAGTAAAGTACAAATAGTACGTGTAGAAGTATGGGCAACGAATCGCTCCAATCGTACAGCTAATATTCGTAATATCGTGGCTTTACAGGACTTGGGAGAAGCTAGGTCTGAGAATACAAGGATAGCAGGGAATGCGCCTGTAGGCTTCTTTAGAGGATCTATAGGAAACCGACCTACCAATGAGGCTAATAAGTATGATCCTACCCGCTTGGGCTCTTCAGAGTCGGTACTAACCAGAGATATCCGTGATGTGGCGACTGTCCGTACAGGATTTGGTTCAATGGCTTCCCTAGTCAATGAAGGGTTTGACTATGCAATTCTGGAAAACGCTCAAAAACTAGAAGAAGGACGTGATTTTAAGGTAAATAAACAATTAGGGTATATTTCTTTAAGTCAGCGACTCAATAATGATGAAGTGCTTGCAGTAGCTTATCAGTATACTTATGAGGGAAATGTATATCAGGTAGGGGAATTTGCTAACGATGGGATTTCGGCGACTACCAATGCTTATATAGCAGGACAAAATAAAATTACCAATAACTGCTTGGTACTAAAAATGCTCAAAAGTAACCGCTTAGTAGTAGGAGATCCTATCTGGAACCTGATGATGAAGAACGTTTATACGCTTAATACAGCACAGATTAACCCTGATGGGTTTAGAATGAATATCTTCTATAATGACCCTTCTCCTGTGAATTATATCTCTCCAGTGGATGAAGCTACTTGGAATAGGGATCTTACAAGAAAAATATTATTGCAACTATTCAATTTCGATAGACTTAACGCTTATAACGACCCACAAAATGGAGGAGATGGCTTCTTTGATTTTGTAGATGGGATTACGATTGATCCCGAATATGGGAAAATTATCTTTACCAAAGTAGAGCCTTTTGGTAAGTTTTTGTATGATAAGTTAGGAGGAGGAAGTAATTATTATGACCCGACAGCTTACCAACCGACCTCTACTGCTTGGAATGCCAATCAGAAGAAATATGTATATCGTTCCCTCTATACAGATATAAAAGCAAAGGCTCTCGAAGATGCTGAAAAGAACAAATTCAGTCTGAAAGGGCGTTATAAATCGGTGGCAGGGCGAGGAATCTCATTAGGTGCTTATAATGTACCTCGAGGCTCTGTACGGGTTACTGTAGGAGGAAGAATATTACAAGAGGGAATAAATTATACGGTTAATTATCAGCAGGGAACGGTACAGATTATAGACCCTACCATTGAGAATTCTAATATGCCTATTCAGGTATCTGTGGAGAATAATCTTATCTTTGGAGGACAAAGCCGACGATTCGTAGGGGTAAATGTAGAGCACAAATTCAATGACAAGTTTATTGTAGGAGCTTCTCTGATTAATATGAGAGAACGTCCTTACACTCAGAAAGCTAATTATGGACAAGAGCCTGTAAATAATACTATTTTTGGATTTGGAGGGAGCTATTCTACCGAGATGCCTTTCCTAACACGTTTGCTCAATAAAGTCCCTTCTTTGCAGAGTGATGTTCCTTCTAATATCTCAGTTAGGGGAGAGATGGCTTTTCTTCGTCCTAGTACTCCTAAAAGTTCTGATTTTAATGGAGAAGCAACTGCTTATTTGGATGATTTTGAGGGCTCTCAAACTACAGTGGATATACGAGGCTTCCGTTCTTGGTCACTTGCAAGTACACCTTTGCGATTTGGGCAAGGTTCTTATCCGAATCAAACCCTCTATGGAACGAATCCAGAGGATGCTGATAACCTAAAAAATGGCTATGGAAGAGCTAAAATGGCTTGGTATACCATTGACCCTGTCTTCTATACCAATAATAAACCTAATGATGTAAGTGCAGCTGAGATTTCTAAGAATAGCACCAGACGCATCTATGTGAAAGAAATATTCCCAGAGAGAGAATTAGCACAAGGAGATTTATTAGTACAGAATACCTTGGATTTGGCCTATTATCCTAATGTTAAGGGGTCTTATAATAATAATCCTCAAGCAATGAATACGTTATCTGCTACAGACAAATGGGCAGGGGTTATGAGGGGAATTTCAGCAACCAATTTTGAGGAAAATAATATAGAATATATTCAGTTCTGGGTACTAGATCCTTATACTTCAGGAGAATTTACCCCTTCAACCAATGGAGAATTAGTCTTTGACCTAGGAAATATCTCTGAGGATATCCTTAAGGATGGACGTAAGCAGTATGAGAATGGATTACCGGGACTCTCTATACAATCACCTACTCATACTACTGCTTGGGGAAAAACTCCTGTAGCACAATCTCTTCTATATGTATTTGATAGTAATACGGAGAACAGAACCCTACAGGATATAGGGCTCGATGGACTTACAGATGAACAAGAAAGAGCTATTTATGCTAACAATATCTCAGAATTCCCTACAGACCCTGCTATGGATAATTATGAGTATTATCTATCACGTTCAGGGGGAATCCTCAACAGGTATTATAATTATAATGGAACCCAGGGGAACTCACCTGTGGCAGGAAGTAGCCAAGCTGCTTCACTGAATCCTGATGTAGAGGATATTAACCGAGACAATACAATGAGTACCGTGAATAGTTATTATGAATATCGTATTCCTATTCGTGGAAATATACAACGTACAGACCGCTATGTAAGTGATATTCGTGAGGTATATGCCGAAACGCCTAGCGGTCAGCCTATTCGTGCTCGCTGGATTCAGTATAAAATTCCAATAAAGGATGCCAATAGAAGAGAGTTTGGTGGAGGAGGAGACCTACGTTCAGTAACCCATATTCGTATGTATCTTACAGGCTTCTCTTCGGATGTAGTTCTTCGTTTTGGTACTTTGGACTTGGTACGTGGTGATTGGAGACACTATACAAAATCTCTTAAGGATGACCTTTCTGCACCTGGAACAGATACCCATACTGAAATAGGTTCTGTGAGCCTTATAGAGAATGAAGCTCGCCAGCCTATTCCTTACCGTATGCCTCCAGGAGTATACCGAGAACAGATTAATCAGAACAATACTATTGTTCGCCAAAATGAACAATCCCTCTCTTATACCGTATGTGATCTCAATGTACAGGATGCCAGAGGGGTATATAAATCGGTGAATGCAGACCTGCGTCAGTATAAGCGTATAAAAATGTTTGTTCACGCAGAACGCTTCAAGAATCAATCTTTAGCCAATGGAGAGATGGTAGCTTTTATTCGTCTGGGATCAGACTTATCAGAGAATTTCTATCAGGTGGAACTTCCTTTGCAAGTTACTCCTGCAGGGGCTTATCTGGAACAAGCTATCTGGCCAGACCAAAACCAATTTGATATTCCTATGGATGTTCTTACTCAGATGAAGGCTAAAGGAATTAATAGTGGTAATTTGGCGAATCTTACTTACTATGATGCAAACCTAAATCATATCCCTTCTCCAGCTACAACTCCTCATATAGCAGGACAGCAAAGGTATGCTATTAAGGGAAATCCTTCCTTGGGAGAGGTACAAGTTTTGATGGTAGGGGTCAAGAACGCTACTAATAATCGTATCTGTGGAGAGGTTTGGTTTAATGAGCTCCGATTGGCTGAATTGGAGAACAAAGGAGGATGGGCTGGTATAGCTGCAGTAGATATGAACGCTGCCGACTTTATGGAGATGTCCGTTACAGGGAAGATAAGTACTGTAGGTTTTGGTACGGTAGAACAGAAACCTAACGAGCGTAGCCGACAGGAAGTTAAGCAGTTAGATGCAATGATGAATATCAATGCAGGAAAGTTATTCCCTAAAAAATGGAATATACAAATCCCTGTAGGGCTGAATCGCTCCTCTACATTAGCTACTCCTGAATATGACCCTCAGTATGAGGATATTCGCCTAAAAGACCGAATCAATGCGGCTCAGGATGAGCAACAGAAAGAACTTATTAAGCAACAGGCTCAGGACTACACTCTTAGGAAAGGAATTTCACTCATAGGAGTGAAAAAAAATCTGGGAGAAGAGCAAAAAGCCAAAGTATATAGTATAGAGAATATAACTCTAAACTATGCTTATAACCAGATGGATCATCACGATTTTGAAATAGAGAACCAACGCGAGCAGAATGTACGTACAGGGGCTATGTATGCTTATTCTTTCGAGCAGAAGCAATTGCTTCCTTTCAAGAACAAACAGAGTGTTCGTACCAATAAGTATCTAAAATGGCTTTCGGAAGTTAATTTCAATCTCTTACCTAATAATATCTACATAGGACCTAATATTACTCGTACTTTTGCAAAACAACGTTTCCGTGAGATATATCCTTTAGGGGTGAATCCGAATAGCCAAGTTCCTATGCCTGAGTTACAACAGCGCAACTATCTCTTTGATTGGCAATATGGATTTAATTATTCATTAACCAAATCTCTTAAGGTAAGCTATGATGTAACCAATAGCAATATTGTTCGTAATTACTACCAATGGGAGAATGGGCAAAGGGTGATGAACAAAGAACTTTCCCTATGGAATGATTTCTGGAATCCAGGAACTCCTAATCATTTTATGTCCTCATTTAAGGTAAATTATGAACTGCCTTTGGACAAATTACCTTATCTATCTTTTGTGAAGGCTTCCTATTCTTATACAGGAGATTTCGATTGGCAACGAGGATCCGAGGCTCTTATAGAAGTGGCAGGGCATCAGATTAATAGAGTGCAAAATGCCAATACCCATAACTTTACTGCCAATATGACCTTTGATCGTTTCTATACTTCATTAGGAGTAAAGAATAAGGGAAGAAATGAAAAATTTACTGTAGCAGATCATCTTCTGCGCTTTGCAACAATGATAAAGCGTATAGGGCTTACCTATACAGAGACTAATGGAACGATGCTTCCGGGGTATCTTCCACAGGTAGGCTTCTTTGGCTCCTCTAAGCCTTCACTTCCTTTTGCTTTCGGTTGGCAGGATGATGATATTCGTTATGAGGCAGGAAAGCGTGGTTGGCTTACTAGCTTTGCCGACTTCAATGAGCAGTTCATTCAAGCTACTAATAAAAATCTAGGAATTACAGCAGGCTTACAGCCTACCGCTGATCTGCAAATAGACCTCAAGGCAGATAGGGAATATATTGATAATTTCTCAGAGACATTTAATGCGGTATCTGGCTATTATAATCCGTTGATAGGTAATAGAACCGGGAATTTTATGATTTCCGATAATATGATTCTTACCTCTTTCCTACATTCAGATGAGTATGGTTCTAAGGCTTTCCGAACCTTTAAGGAGAATAGGATTACGATAGCTCACCGCTTGGCTCATCAGAGAGGGATAAACCTTAATGACCCCAATAATATAGATGCGGATGGTTTCCCTAAAGGATTGGGTAAAAATAACCAAGCTGTACTGATGCCAGCTTTCTATGCAGCTTATACAGGACGTAGTGCCGAGAATGTCTCCTTGGATGCTTTCAAGCGTATTCCTATCCCAGGGTGGAATATCCGTTATACAGGGCTGATGCGTATGGAAAGCTTCCGAAAGGCTTTCAGGCGTTTCTCCTTGGCACACGGCTACCATTCTAGCTACACGTTGAGTGATTTCCGCACCAATTTGGAATATTACCAGAATCCTACACAACTAGACCAAGGCGGTAATTTCCGTAATGAAAAACTATTTACCAATGTGAACCTTGTGGAACAATTTTCCCCACTGATTCGTATAGATGCAGAGTTACAAAATTCATTAAGTGTAATGGGAGAAATTCGTAGGGATAGAACCGTTTCTATTAGCTTGGATAATAATTACCTTACAGAACTAATGCGTAAGGAATACCGCCTAGGGCTAGGTTATCGTTTTAAAGATATTAGCTTTGCTTCTCGCTTTAATGGACGTGATGTAATTATCAAAAGCGACCTGAACCTTAAGGCAGATATCGCTTTGAGAAATGACTTTACCGTAATTCGTAATATGGAATTAGATGATAATCAGGTGACCAACGGACAAACCTCTTGGCTAGCACGCTTTACAGCTGATTATGCTTTCTCTAAGAACCTATCGGGAATCTTCTATTTTGATTATTCCTTCTCCAAATATGCGATTTCTACGTCCTTCCCTATGACCACTATCCGCTCGGGAATCACAGTGAGATATACATTTAATTAAAAATAGATTAATCAGAAACATAGGAGAGCAATGGTTAAACCATTGCTCTCTGTTATTTAGGAGGTTGATTATTTTTAAAATTTTCTTTTTTTTTCTTTTTAAAAATCGTAATTTTGGGTACTAATCTAAAAATACATAGATATGAAAAAATATTTATTATTGTTCATCTTGAGTCTTTTTACCTCATTGGCAAAAGCTCAAATACAATCCGTAGTTTTGCAGAACTATTTCAATGATTTCCAAAAGGCACAGCTTACTCTACAAATACTTCATCAGGAGAAAAAATATGCAGAGGAAGAACAGCTACTTCTTACTTATATAAAGAAATTAGAAGAAGTGTCTCTTAGTGAAAAGGAGCAAAAGGACTACAAAAACCTCATTGGAGGGGTAAAGGCAAGTATGAATTATAATTTGGCTTGTGTACGAGCTCTGCAAAATAAGAAAAAAGAAGCCATTGTAGCTCTTGAAAAAGCAGTAACTTTGGGATATGATGATTATAGACAAGTAAAGACAGATAAAGATTTAGTCAATATCCGTAAGGAAAAGAAATTTGTTGCCTTGCTACAAAAGCTCAAAGCCTTTGATAAATTAGCACTATTGCAGCAATCGGGAGCTTATCAAAAAGAGCAAGCAGATACACTCCCTCATTTTACCTATCAAGCAGCTAATGATCCTTCTCTTGTGCAAGTAAGAAATTATTTTAAGCTGGATTCTGTAGCGGGAACAGGAGATGAACTCTCTAAGATTTTTAAGTTACTTCATTTTGTACATAATAATATCGTTCACGATGGTGGAAATTATGCTCTTTGTGAGTTTGATGCTATAGATATCTATAACTATCATAAAGCGACAAAAAAAGGAGTTAATTGCAGGCATTTGGCTATTACACTCAATGAAATGTATCTGGCAATGGGTATTCCTTCTCGTTATGTAACTTGTATGCCTAAAAATCCAGATGATTCAGATTGTCACGTAATTAATAGTGTATATTCTTCACAATTAGAGAAATGGATATGGATAGACCCCACCAATAATGCTTATGTAAAGGACGAAAAAGGGAATCTCTTAAGTATTGCAGAAGTAAGAGAACGCTTGATACATAGCAAGCCCTTGGTACTTAATGAAGATGCCAACTGGAACAATCGAGAAAAGCAAACCAAAGAAACGTATTTGGAGAACTATATGGCAAAAAACTTGTATTGGTTTTCTTGTCCACTACAAAGTCAATTTAACTCAGAAAGTCGTTTTAGGAAAACAGAAACTCCTTTTGTTGCTCTTTTGCCTACAGGATTCGTAAAGCCCAAAGGAAAAGAAAAATACATCACTAATGATCCTGATTATTTTTGGCAAAAACCTGTAATGATGACTAATGACAAATGATTAAAGAGTACTGATTTTGGCATAGTTTTTGTTATGTTAAAAGTGAAGATAAATATTTTAAATTACATATCTTTATGAAAAAAATTCTAATGACCGTAGCATTTGCGGCTCTTACCATAGCAGGAGCTAACGCACAAGTAAAATTCGGAGCTCGTGCAGGGCTTAATTTGGCTAATGTAGCTACCAAAGTAAATGATGTGAAAGTAGAAAGTAATATTCGTCCTTCTTTCTATGTAGGAGGTTTAGCAGAATTTGCCTTTAACGATGTCGTTCTTATGGAGGCAGGTCTTACTTATTCTAACCAAGGATATAAGGCTAAAGAAGGTAACGATAAGGATATGCAATACACCCTTAACCTTCCTATATGGGTTAAGTATGATTTTGCAGGCTTCCGTCCTAAAGCAGGACTCTATGCAGGTTATATTGTTGAGCGTAAAGCAGAATGGGGAGGTAGGACAGTAATAAGAGATAGAGGTGCTTACAACTACTTTGACTATGGTATCAGCTTAGGAGCAGAATATAACTTACCGAATAATGGTTTGTTCTTTGAGGCTTCTTACAATTGGGGATTAGCCAATTTGGTTAAGAATGGAGATGCTAAGAACTACCAAAATAACCGTACTATTTATATAGGGGTAGGGTATAAGTTCTAATTCTCTTACTGAAGATATGAAAAGCCGTTCCAAGATTAGGAACGGCTTTTCTCTTGTAATATAAAAAAACTAATACTCTTACTATTATTTTTGGAAAGTATTGTTATCTCTGTTAATATCTGTAGTGATATTTTCAGGATCAATAACTACTTTTTGAATATTTTCAAAAGGTATATCTACTTCAAAGGTATAAGTAGGATGTCCCCAACCCCAAGAAGGGAGCACTTTGCGTTCGTAGCTATAAGGATTTTCCTTTTCACCGAACTGCATACGGAGAGGGATATAGAAATAATGAGTTTTGTTATTTTTATCTACTACAAATACATCAGAAGGTAAGGGTAGCCTATCCACACGGCGTAGGGTGATGGAGGTTTTGTTGCCTTTTCCTTCTACTTTATCTACAGCATAATCCACGTGGTGAGGAGTCTGCATAAATTCATTAAGGTACCACTGAAGTTGCATTCCGGATACTTTTTCAGCACAACGAATAAGATCATTAGGCTGAGGGTGCTTGAAGGCAAAGTTTTTATAATAAAGTTGTAGGGTTTTTTCTACATTTTTTTCTCCAATGATATATTCTAGTTGTCTTAGGAAAAGAGCTCCTTTACTGTAAGAGGTGATAGAATAAGCATAATTGGTATCGAATCGGTCGGACTGATGCGTAGGAGTTTCTTCGTACTTGCTCTTAACATATCTGTCATAAGCTTTGTAGAAGCCTGCAAAAGGCACTTTTGCTCCTAGCATTTCAAGGGCACGATCTTGGATATAAGAACAGAATCCTTCATCTAACCAAGGATAGGCGGTTTCATCACTAGCAAGGATAAGGTGGAACCAGGCGTGTCCTAGCTCGTGTACGGCGGTACTCTGTAAGCGTTCAAATTTCTCTTCTCCTTGGATGAGGGTACACATAGCATATTCCATTCCTCCATCACCTCCTTGGATAAAGGAATATTGTCTCCAAGGATATTTTCCTACGAATTTGTTATAGAATTGGAATGCTTTAAGCATATCTGGCTGGATTTTCTTCCAGTTTTCAGGGTATTTCTTGTATAGGAAGTGAAGCGTCTGCCCATTACCTGCATCTAGCTTATCGTGGATGAACTGAGGATCCGCAGCCCAAGTGAAGTCGTGCACCTGTGGAGCATAGAAGTGCCAAGTACGGGTGTTTCCTTTTACTTTAGGAACTTTCACGCCTGCATCTTCGTAACCGAATCCTATTTCATTATTGTTCTGTAGATAACCGGAACCTCCTACGATATAGTTCTTGTCAAGGGTGATTTTTACGTCAAAATTTCCCCATACTCCATAGAACTCACGAGTGATATATTCGGTCGTATTCCAGCCTCTAAAATCGTATTCAGCAAGCTTAGGATACCATTGGCTCATTGAGAGGGCTACTCCATCAGGATTATTGCGCCCTGTTCTACGAATCATCACAGGAGCTTGCCCTACGAAGTCCATTTTCAGAACAGTAGAAGAATGGGGAGGAATAGGCTTGTTAAGATCTACTTTAAGGATTGTGCTTTCTGTTTTGTATTTTACAGGAACTCCGTCTTGAGAAAGGCTATTTACACGTAAGAAACCGATTTCTTCAGGCTTGAATTGGGAGATACGGCTTTGGTATTGAGGGTTTTCTTTGGTGCCGAGGTTATTCACCATTCGGTGGTCAGGGTCTTTGATTGTCTGTAGGCGGGCGTCCATTTCGCTCCCTGGTTGGAAAGCATTCAGGAATAGGTGATAGAAAACTACCTTGAGGGTGTCGGGGGAATTGTTGGTGTAGGTAAGTTCCTGCTTTCCGGTGTATTGGTAATTCTTGACATTCATATCAATGTCCATTTTGTAATCAACGTGTTGTTGCCAATACGGTGCGTTCTGAGCCTGTAGGATTCCGGCTGTACCAAGAGTCATAAGGCTTAACATTTGTTTGTAATTCATTGTGTTTATAATTTGTATTTGCGTACAAAGTTACGATTTTATGCAGATTTTTACAAGCAAAAAGAGAGTTTTTTCTTTTGAGAATCGTCTTTTTTCACTAATTTTGCCATACTTTTCAAACGCATATTATATGGAACTGAACTTAACACGTCCTATCTGTTTTTTTGACTTGGAAACCACAGGGATAGACGTATCCAAAGATCGCATTGTGGAGATATCCATCTTAAAAGTTTTCCCTAATGGAAACCGAGAGAGTAAGACCTGGCTGGTGAATCCTACCATTCCCATTCCTGTACAAGCCACCGCTGTACACGGGATTACCAATGAAAAAGTAGCGGGGGAGCCTACCTTTAAGGAGCTGGCTAAGCAAGTTCATAATTTTATAAAAGATGCTGATTTGGCTGGGTATAATTCTGACCGATTTGATATTCCTTTATTAGCAGAAGAACTCCTTAGAGCAGGGGTAGATTTTGACCTAAAAAACCGTGTAACGGTAGATGTACAGACCATTTTTCACAAGATGGAACAGCGCACCCTCTCGGCAGCTTATAAGTTCTATTGTAAGAAAACACTGGACAATGCTCATTCCGCTCAGGCTGATACTGAAGCAACTTACGAAATCCTCAAAGCGCAGTTGGATTGTTATCAGGAAGAACTTCCCAATGATATAAAGCAATTAAGCGAGTTCACTACACGTAAGCAAGCAGCCGATTTTGCAGGCTTTATTGTGTATAATGACAAAGGAGAGGAAGTTTTTACCTTTGGCAAACATAAGGGGCGTAAAGTAGAGGAAATTTTACAGGAAGAACCAGGTTACTTTGGCTGGATTCTCAATGCCGATTTCCCACTTTATACCAAGAAAGTACTTACAGCTATTAGGCTAAGGAAAGGATTGGGAAATGGATAGGTAAGAAATATAAAAAAACCGCTCTATAGAGCGGTTTTCTTTTTTATTAAAAACAGAGTTTATTTCTTAGAAATAAAGGTTTAATAATACTGATGCAGTTCCTAGACCTGTATTGGTATTACCAATGTTGAATCCAAATTTGCTACTTTCAACTCCAGTGTTAGCATCTTTTGATTTTTGGTATCCAATAGCTACAGCATAAGTATATTGAGCTCCTAAACCAACTTTAGGGAAAACAAAATACTCAGCTCCTACAAATCCTTGTGCTCCTACTAAGAAGTTGAAAGCATCTTTTTGAGGAATACCAAATCCTACAAGTCCATCAAAACCATAGAATCCTTGAAGACGAGTAGAACCTTTTCTCCATTCTTTACCATAACCAGCTAAAAGACCGAATTGAGTAGTAGCATCAACATCTTTTGGTTTTTCATAAGAGAAAAGGAAGTTAGCTGTATAACGGTCAGCTTTGTTATCAGCAGTGAATTTTTTTCCTAAGAAAGTAACAGAGTTAGTGAATCCAGGAAGTTTTTGAGCGTCATTGCTGTTGAAATTTACGCTGTTATTAGTACTTCCATTGAATGCATTTCCTACAAAGCTTAAAGCACTGTTAGCACTGAATCCGATTGACCAATCTCCTTCTTGAGGTAGGTAGTTTTCTCCTTTAGAAGAAACAAGTTCTTGAGCGTTAGCAAAGCTGAATGCAAATACAGCTACTGCAGATAAAAGAATTTTTTTCATCTTTTGTTCTAATTTTTAAGTTTAACGGCGCAAAGGTATAACATTTTTGCCAATAACCTAACAAAAAAGATTTTTTTTTCGCTCAAATTACCTAAATGATTGATTAACAATTCGGAAACTGATGTCTTTATTTAGCTATTTTTAACAAAAAAATGAATATTTCAGCAAAAAACATTGTTGTCTGAAGGGGAGGAGAGAATAGTTGGAAAAACACAAATAAACTGCTTATTTATAATAAATAAAAATAAGAAAATAAGGGTGTTAAAATACTTTTTTTACTTAATTAATTCAAAAAAAAGTGATACTTTTGCGCGACTTTTTTAAGAAACTAACTAATTTTTATCCTATGTCAAGTGACATCCGCATTCGAAAAGGGTTAGACATACACTTAGAGGGGGAGGCAGATAAGGTAACCAAGCAATTACCACTCTCGCCCCTGTATGGAATCAAACCCAGTGATTTTCACAGAATCATTCCCAAATTACTTCTCAGAGAAGGGAATGAAGTGAAAGCAGGTGAGGCGCTGTTCTTTTCAAAAAGTGATGAGCGTATTTTGTTCCCATCTCCTGTAAGTGGAACCATTAAGGAGATTATCCGTGGGGAGAGGCGTAAGGTGTTGGAAATACATATTGAGCCTAGTAAGGAACAAGTATTTGTGAACTTTGGAGAGAAGAATATAGCACAGATGGAAGCCGAGCAGATAAAGGAACACCTACTCAAAGCAGGTTGCTGGCCTTTTATTAAGCAACGCCCTTATGACGTAATTGCTAACCCTGACGGCAAGCCTAAGGCAATCTTTGTTTCAGCTTGTAAAACTCATCCGCTCGCCCCTGATTATGATTATATCCTCAAGGGTAAAGAACAACAATTACAGACGGCACTTACAGCTTTGTCCAAACTTACCACTGGCAAGGTGCACGTCTCTGTTTTCAAAGATAGTTCTTTGTCTCCTTTCCGTAACCTTAAGGATATTGAGATTCATAATGTATCAGGACCACATCCTGCAGGGAATGTAAGTACCCAGATTGCTAAGATCAGCCCCATCAATAAGGGAGAAGTGGTATGGGTGGTGAATCCTGAAGACTTGGTAGTAATAGGAGAACTTTTCTTAACAGGTAAGGTACATCTTACTCGTACAGTAGCTCTCACAGGCGAACGCTTCACCAACCCTCATTATGTAACTGCTATTGCAGGGGCACAAATAGGAGGAGTGGTAGCCAACCAGCTTAAGGAAGTAGCTAACACTCGTATCATTAGCGGAAATGTACTTACAGGTACACAAGTGAGTGAAATAGGCTTCTTGGGCTTCTATGACGACCAAATTACAGCCATTCCAGAAGGAAATGACTATGATTTGTTTGGTTGGGCAAAACCAATTTCTAATAAAGTTTCCCTTACTCGTGCCTTGACTTTCTCTTGGCTCAATCCTAAGAAAAAATATAACTTAAATACTAATACTAATGGAGAACATCGTGCTTTCGTGGTAACAGGGATGTATGAGGAGGTATTTCCATTGGATATTTACCCTATGCAGCTGCTCAAAGCCTGCTTGTATAAGGATTTGGACGAATTAGAGAACTTAGGAGCTTATGAAGTAGCCCCTGAGGATTTTGCCTTGACCGAGTTTGTATGTGTGTCCAAACAGCCACACCAGCAAATCATCAGAAATGGTTTAGATTTGATGATGGACGAATTGGGATAAAAGTTCTTATAGCATATGGCCAGACCCGCAACGAAGCAAGATTTAGAGGCTTTAGCCAAAGAAAACTACCAAAAGTTAGTTTCTTTGATAGAAGCATTATCAGACAAAGAGCGAGAAAAAGCATTTCCGGAAGGTACTATGAATAGGAATATTCGTGATGTCATAGGTCACTTGTATCATTGGCATTTATTATTCTTAAACTGGTACGAGGTAGGGATGCGAGGTGAGAAACCCAAAATACCCAAAGAAGGCTATACTTTTTCTGACACCCCTAAACTCAACCGAGAGATATGGGCAGAATGCCAAAAAATATCGCTTGCAGAAGTCCTTTCAAAGTTTGAAGTAACACATAATAAGGTTTTTCAAATTATAGAGAAACATACTGATCAGGAGCTTTTCACTAAGAAAAAGTATCATTGGACAGGGAGTACCTCGCTAGGCTCTTACTTAGTTTCGGCAACATCAAGCCATTATGATTGGGCTTTAAAACTAATTCGCAAATCAATAAAAAGAAATAATTAACTTATTCATAATAAAATGAGTTTAAAAAGTAAATTACATACACTAAAAGAAAAGTATAAGGGAACCAAGTGGGAAACGACCTTCAATGCGCTCCATACTTTCCTTTATACGCCTAATGAGGTAACTCACGGAGGTACACACATTAAGGCAGCAGATGACCTAAAGCGAACTATGAATACAGTGATTATGGCACTGATTCCTTGCTTGATTTTTGGTATATTCAATACAGGATATCAGCATCAGGTTGCTTTTGGTTCTTTAGAGCCTGTGGCTGGAATGTCTTTCTGTAGTGGAGACTTCTGGAGCTGGGCTAATTTCTCCATAGGAGCAATTAAGGTATTACCCCTTGTCATTATTTCTTATGCAGTAGGATTAGGGATAGAGTTTATTTTCGCTACTATCCGTGGTCACGAAGTAGAAGAAGGATACTTGGTAACAGGTATGTTGGTGCCTCTTATTGTTCCTGTAGATCTTCCTCTTTGGATGCTTGCTGTCGCAGTAGCTTTCGGGGTAATTATAGGTAAAGAAGTATTCGGTGGTACAGGTATGAATATCCTTAACCCTGCTCTTACTATTCGTGCATTCTTATTCTTTGCTTACCCAACATCTATGACAGGTGATAAAGTATGGGTAGAAGGAGCAGTACAACGCGCTAAAGACATAGCTGCTGGTGCTAATTTAGATGCTGTTTCAGGAGAAACTATCTTAGGTAACTTAGCACAAGGGCAAACAGGTACCTATCAAGTGTCAGACCTTTTCTATGGATTCATCCCAGGTTCAGTAGGGGAGACTTCTACTTTCCTCATTCTTTTAGCAGGTTTGTTCCTTATCTATACCAAAATCGCTTCTTGGCGTGTAATGGTGAGTATGTTTGTAGGGGCTTGGGTAATGGGAACTACTTTTAACTGCTTAGCACCTAGTATGGAGGGGACTTCTTTCTATGCCTTGTGGAGCTTACCAGCTTATCAGCACTTGCTTATAGGAGGTTTGGCTTTCGGAGCTGTATTTATGGCTACCGACCCAGTAACCGCAGCGCAGACTAATACAGGGAAATACATTTACGGATTCTTAGCAGGATTTATCGCTATTGCGATTCGTTGCTTTAACCCAGCTTATCCAGAAGGGGTAATGCTTGCTATCTTGCTTATGAACGTATTGGCACCAACTATTGACCACTTTGTGGTACAAGCCAATGTGTCTCGCCGTAAAAAACGCTTAAAACTAACTACTAAAACCGCATAATTATGGCAATCAAGACAGAAAGTAATTCGTATACAGTGATTTTCGCCATTGTGATGGTGGTAATCGTAGGAGCTTTGCTCGCTGGTATCTCGTCAGCGTTAAGTAGCGATATCAGCAACAATAAAAAGTTAGAAAAGAAACAGAATATCCTCTACGCTATGGGGGTAAATCACAACCAGGGCGAACTCGGAGGAGGTAAAGTAGAGTTTCTTTCTACAGCTGATGCAGAAAAAGAGTTTCCTAACTATGTGAAAGAGCAATACCTTATCAAAGGAAATACTGCTGAAAAAGTAGAAGGTGCTAACGACCTTATCAACTTCAATGGTCATCGTGAAGGGTTGCCTCTTTACGTAGGTGAAAAAGATGGAGCTACCCTCTATATAATTCCCGTAAGCGGACGTGGTTTGTGGGATGCTATTTGGGGATATATAGCAGTAGATAAAGACCTTATCGTACGTGGTGTTTTCTTCGACCACAAAGGAGAAACTGCTGGTTTGGGAGCTAATATCAAAGAACGTTTCTTTATGGACGACTTTATCGGAGAGCACCTATTAGACGCTTCTGGTAACTTCCAGAGTATCGAAATTTCTAAGGCAAATGGAGACGCTGAGAATACCCGTAAAGAAGATGGAAAAATTGATGCTATTGCAGGAGCTACCCTTACTGGTAATGGAGTGCAAGCGATGATAAGTGATGGCATAGAGCCTTATATATCCTATATTAAAAGTTTAAACAAATAAGAGACTATGGGACTATCAAAAAAAGATACAAAATTAGTAACTGACCCTCTATGGGATAACAACCCCGTAACAGTACAAGTGTTGGGTATCTGTTCAGCCTTAGCGATTACAGCTCAGCTGAAAGCGGCTATCGTAATGAGCCTTTCATTTACCTTCGTACTTGTAATGGGTAATGTAACCATTTCTTTGCTTAGAAATGTAATACCACCTAAAATCCGTATCATCGCCCAGCTGATAGTAGCTGCTGCCTTGGTAATCGTGGTGGACTTTGTGCTTAAAGCCTATGTGTACGACCTTAGCAAACAGCTATCAGTATATGTAGGGCTTATCATCACCAATTGTATTTTGATGGGACGCTTTGAGGCATTTGCTTTGGGTAATCCTCCAGGAAAATCGTTCTTAGATGCTATTGGTAACGCAGGAGGTTACTCTATCGCTTTGCTTATCGTAGCTTTCTTTCGCGAACTATTAGGTTCTGGTACTTTGCTAGGTTTCCAAATATTAGGAGACCCTATCAAGAAAACAGGAGTGTATCACTTAGGCTACGAAAACAACGGTTTTATGTTGTTAGCTCCTATGGCTTTGGTAACCTATGGTATAGTAGTGTGGGTACAACGCTCACGCAACA
>NZ_CAURLX010000016.1:0-38604 GCF_963525585.1 uncultured Capnocytophaga sp.
ACTATAAGTAATATTCACAGGAGGACAACCTCCCTCTGTCCTAATAGCTGTATTTCTAGTCAACTGATTCCCACAAGAGAGTGTAATATCTTTAGGAAGTGTCTCTGGAACAAATTTTAGAGGAGGAATAGCCTTAGGAGTAATAGTAATCACCTGCTTATGTATGGTCTTATTACCACAGGAATCGGTAGCAACCCAAGTATAAACTACGTTTAATAGCTTTCCTCCCTTTATTTCCCTACTTTCTGAGTAAGTTACTATCGCATTGCTACAGTTATCGGTAGCCGTTAGAATCATAAAAGTAGGTATTTTATCCCCTTCTTGTAGGGTGATATCTCTAGGAAGCTCCTCTACAAAGGTAGGAGGGGTAGTATCAGATACTTTTATAGTTTGTCTATGAACTATAGAGGTGCCACAGTGATCCGTAGCTTTATAGCTACGTACTAATATATAGGTATCTGGACAGGTACTCGTGATTCTTTCATCACTATAAGTAATATTCACAGGAGGACAACCTCCCTCTGTCCTAATAGCTGTATTTATAGGCAATTGATTTCCACAAGAGAGCGTAATATCTTTAGGAAGTGTCTCTGGAACAAATTTTAGAGGAGAAACAACCTTAGGAACTATCGTAATTACCTGCTTATGGGTAGTTTTATTACCACAAGTATCCATAGCTACCCAAGTATATACTACCTTTGATACCCTTCCTTTCTTTACTTCCCTATCTACTGAATGGGTCACTATTGTACTACTACAACCATCTATTGCTTTAAGATAGGTCTGTATAGGTATATTATCTCCTTCTTGTAGGGTAATATCCTTAGGAAGGTCCCCTATAAAGACGGGAGGGATAGTATCCTGTACTCTAATATATTGCTCAAAAGACAATGATGTATTACATTCATCTATAAAGGAATAGGTACGTTTTACTATATAATTAGCTTTGCAGGTATATTTTATAGTTTCCTCTTTTATAGAAGAGGTAATCTTCCCACACCCTCCCTTAGTTTCTATAGGAGCTGGACTAGGCAAATCACTAGGGCATACTACACTTGACCATTGGTTAGGTAAGGTACTGGTAATAAAGGTAAGAGGTTCTTTTGGGGATTCTGGAGGTAAGTTAGGATTATCTTTAGTAGGAACACCTATCTTATTCTCCCCTATTAGGATCATCTGTGTATATTCTATATGTTGCCCACAACTATCTTCTGCTACAAATACCCGCTTTATGGCGGTATTAGGTAGATATGTAGTAGTATCCTTGGTATCTTTGTAACTAATTTGTGGGCTCTTGCACCCCCCTGTAACAGAAGGAAATTCTACAGTAGGTACCTCTGATAGGCTCTTTACTGAGATATCTTTAGGTAAGGTATTAGTAACAAATTGTAAAGGATCAGGCTTAGTATGGTCTTTACTCACCATAAATCCCCCCTGATTATAGGGTCTCCTAGTAGATAAGGCATAGGCAAGCCCATCTATGACCTCTACTTTAATGATTCCTTTTCCCTTGAGGTGCTTTGCATAGCCCTGAGTAGCCCCTATATCTATATTAGGAAGAGTGATCTGACATTCTCCATTATTAGGGGCTTCATTAACAAGAATGTATTTATAGGTCTTTCCTGAGTCATCAGAGAGAAGAATACGCACCTTAGTATCTGGGGAAAACACTTTATTATCTACCTCCCATTGTATTGAGATACTTTGCCCACCTTGATAAGTTTTGTTAGCTTCATAGGTGCCATTATCAAAATTTTTTATCTCAAAGGGCTTTCCTTTTACAATATGCAACTTAACTTCTGCCACATCATACTTAGGTAAGTGATTGGGATCTGACAGATTATGATCAGCTACCCCAAGCCAAAAGGTAAAATTCCCTGGCGTATAGGTTTGTGGGAGTTGTGTATAGGCTGCTGGAGCAAATGTAAAGGGCTCTGTAGTTACCCACTCCTCCTGAAATCGGATACAAGGATTGGTTGTTCCCTTATAAGTGAGAAAGCGAGCATTGGAGATAGAGCTATGAAAGCGCCTGTCAGCTGGGTGGGCTATATAGGTAAGTTCATCGCCTTCTGGATCGCTTCCTGTGAGGTAAAATTGAAAAAAAGTACCTTCAGGAATGGTATATTCTTTCTTAAGGCGTGCTGTTTCTAATTTAGGAGGCTGGTTATTACTTTTGACCCCATAAACAAGGTTTGATCCTGTATCTGGAAGTTGTTTTCCTCGGACTTCACTTCGAGCTCTATCAGCATAATAAGCCATAGAATTTCCTAAAAATGCTCTTATCACCTGCAAGCTTATCAAGGAGAAGAAATCACGAGAATATTCGTGCCCATAGCTCATAATAGATTGTCCACTTCCTGTCTCTGTCTTATCTGTATATTGCCCACCATTAGAAAAAGTATGATCTGCTCCGAACATATGGCCTATCTCGTGAGCTATAGTAGAAGGCTTAATAGGACGTGCAGCTGCATTGGCTTTTCGGTGTTCCTCATAAGCGGCATACACTGAAGCCAATCCGTTATAATTTTCCCTATAATCTGTGATAATTACAGCTAGGTCGTATTTACTTGGCGAATAATACTTATTGAATGTTATTGTCCCATTATCCACAACCGTATTAGCTCGAGTTCGCCTAGGGAATAGTTGCTTATCCTCAGAAGTGATTATCAAGTTATCATCATCAATAAGCTCAAAATCTACCCCTACATCATTTCTGTAGAGTTCATTGAGAAAAGTCAGAGTAGCATACCAGAAAGTTCTTATTCTATTAATATTTCTATTAAAATTCTTGGAATTATAATAACTATAATCTACAGGTAATGCAAGGCGATAGTGCCTAAAAACTCCATCGGTATGAATAAGACTTTTGGGATAAAGTGAGTTATGTATTTCTGGCTGTTCTATTGGTGCATCATTTTCATCTTTATCACCTTCAGGAAAAAAGTTCCGAGCAACAGCGCTGGTCTCAGAAGAAGAAGCACTACCACATTTATCCTCTGTAATAGCCTTTATTTGCAGAAATCCCTTAGGAGTTGTTGTTAATTGATAAGAAGTTCCTCCATAGAGCAACTCTCCTGTAAGTATATGGTTATCAAAGGAGATAACTCCCACAAAATGTTCTTCATAATAGCCAACAAAGCTACGATAACCTTTTGTGTTATAAGAACCTTTGCGTTCTGACCAGCTTATAGAAAGGCGTTCTTTGCTACTAGATAAAGGAACCGACCAATCTACAGAGGAAGTTTGCTGAAATATTGCAATAATATCCTGTACTTTTTCTTGTGCATTAACCGCTCCTAACCCTATGAAAAAGAGGAATAAACAACGTAAAAAAGCTTTCATCTGATAACTAAAGACTAGAATAAGGCAAATTTACGAATTATTTTATCATCTTTAAAAGTTTTTTATTAATTTTTCTTTTCTTGAGATTCTGGTTTATATACCAATGGAATAGACAATACACTCTCATTTCCTACCTTATCAGTTACAGTAAGTTCAAAGATATATTCTTCATCGGTAGTAAAATACTTATCGGAAAGGGTGAAAAATAACAGATTTTCCTTATGCTCGTACTCCATCAGTATCCATTTTCCATTTATAGTTGCAGAATACTTACCTATTCCACTGAAATCATCCTTTACACTTACCTTAAGTTGCTCTAGGTTAGCTATATTATTTTTTTCTTTAGAAAAATTCAAAGCCTTAAGAGTTGGAGCCTGTTTATCGGTAGTGAGAACAAATTTTCCAAAAGTTTTCACCCTTCCCGATAGAATATTATCTCTACGATAGGTGCTTTGATAGTATTTTTTCCCCTTCCCTTTTACAGAGGCTATACACACATAAGGGAGTTCGCTTTCTGTATATTGTGTAGGAGTAAATACGATATTATACTGTTTTTGAAGAGGTTGCACAGGAGCTTTTATTGAAAGAGTATCTCCTATTTGTGCTACTTGTATGTAAGTATCCGCAAAAAATGTATTCTCCGGAAAGAAGACTGTCGCTTGATCGGTTTTATACATATTATCACGAGAAGCAACTAAGGGAGTTCCCTCCTTTTCGGGAAATTTCTGAGTAATTACTTCTTTTTTTCCTTCTATTGGAATCGTAATTATAGCTGTATTATGGTTAAAATCCTCTACTTCAACCGTAATCCAATAGGTAAGACCTTCTTCTATCTCAATTACTCCCTCTTTATCTGCTTGGGAATAGATAGAAAGCTTGTTATAAGGCTTTTTATAAAGGAGTTGTACTCGAGTTCCTTTCTGTACATAGAGAGGATAGTCTATAAAAGTATTCAGATATGGGTCTTCTCCATTGACTAATTCATCGAAAGTATAGGAAAAATTTATCTTTCCATTAACCGACATTGTTACCTTATACACGCCATAGGTGTTATAAGTTCCTGTCATCTTATCAATGGCTTGTATGCCAATTCCAATCTTCCCTTGTGCTTGTATTTTGGCTGTAGTATAAGAAGCTTTATCCTTAGCCAAAATGAGTTCTTTAGGCACTTGTTTTCCTTCAATAGCCGAAGATTCTTCCAATGGATAAGCAACTACTTTATACACCAAAGGAGCTACATCATCTTCGTTGGGATAGCCAAAAAGAAGAGGATTATAAGCATTCCCTGTAGCTGTATCGCGGATTTCATAATGCAAATGAGGTCCAGCACTCCCTCCTGTATTCCCACTCAAGGCAATCAAATCTCCTTTTTTTACAGGAAAATCCTCTGGCTTAGGCTCAAGCTCCACCTCGTACTTTTCCAGTAGATATTGACGTTCTTTGACATATTTTTCTATAGATGGAGCGAATTTCTGCAAGTGAGCATATACAGTAGTATATCCGTTGGGATGTGTAATGTATAACACCTTACCATAACCATAAGAGCTTGTCCGAATACAGGAAATATAGCCTTCTGCAGTAGCATATACATTATATCCTTGCTTATTCTGAGTTTTGATATCCAAGCCTCCGTGGAAATGATTGGGACGTAATTCACAAAAATTTCCTGCATATACTAAAGGAATATCCAAAGGAGAACCAAAATAGTCCTTAGGATGTTGTTTTTGAGCTAAAAGAGTAGAGAAAGCAAAGAAAATTGCCAGAAAAAAGATCCTTTTATTCATTGTTTGGAAAATAGCACGCAAAATTAGTATTTTTCAGTTACCTATCAAATTTTTGAAGAGATTATTTTTTATCGAGATTATCTATCGTGTATTTTTGGAAAATAGACTTTTTATCTCATACTAAACTAAGACAAAAGTAACAGATAACTAATTGGTTATCCATTACTTTTTCCTCTAAATTAGTTTTATTTCTGGAAATTATGCTAATATCTGTGTAGCTCGTACTGTATTCACAGGACCTTGATAGCTTATTGGCATAGCACTAAGGCTGATAACAATATCTCCCACTTGTACGTGTCCTTCACGAGTAGCAATACGGTTAATGTCCTCTATAGTCTCATCAGTGGATACGTAACGATCATAATAGTAAGTAGTTACCCCCCATAGCAGGCTGAGCTTGGTAAGTAGTCGTCGGTTAGAGGAGAACACCAAGATATGAGCACTGGGGCGCAAGGCAGATACCTGAAAAGCTGTATAACCACTACCTGTAAGGGTGGAAATAATCTTAGCATCCATTTCATCAGCAAGGTGAGCTGCACTAAGACAAATAGATTGGGTCACAAAGCGTCCATTTCCTTCTCTCACAGGAGAAGTACGAGGTACATTGATAAAATCGGAATCTTCTACACTTCGAATAATATCAGACATTTTTTCGATTACCTGTACTGGATATTTCCCAGTAGAGGTCTCCGCAGAAAGCATTACAGCATCAGCTCCATCAATAATAGAGTTAGCCACATCATTTACCTCAGCACGAGTAGGTGTAAGGCTCTCTATCATCGTTTCCATCATTTGGGTAGCTATAATCACAGGGATTCTAGCTTCTTTAGCTTTACGAACTAACTCTTTTTGGCGAAGAGGTACTTCCTGAGCTGGAGTTTCTACAGCTAAATCACCTCGAGCGACCATTAACCCTTGACAATTAGCAATAATCTCATCTATATTAGCCAGAGCTTCAGGTTTTTCTATCTTAGCAATAATAGGAATATCCTCAGAGGTATGTTCTTTAATCAGTGCTTTAAGGTCTTCTATATCCTTGGCGTGGCGTACAAAAGAAAGTGCTATCCAATCCACCTCTTGCTCGATGGCGAAAATAGCATCTTTGATATCTTTTTCTGTAAGAGCTGGTAAGGAAATATTGGTGTTAGGTAGGTTCACCCCTTTTTTGGACTTGAGAATACCTCCCTGTACTACTTTTGCCAAAACAGTATCTTTTCCATTGGTAGAAACAACCTCGAATATAAGCTTTCCATCATCCAGAAGTACGCGTTCGCCTGCTTTTACATCACAAGGAAACTGGGTGTAGTTCATATAAGCACGCTCCTTGTTCCCAACAAAAGGTTCTCCTGTGATGAAAGAAATTTCATCACCTTTTTCTACGAAAACATTCTCCTCCATCTCCCCTACTCGGAGCTTAGGACCTTGTAAATCTCCTAGAAGAGCTACGTGTGTTTTGAGTTCTTCTTCTATAGCTCGCACTTGTGCGATACGTTGCTTTACCTCCTCATAATTGGCGTGAGAGAAGTTGATACGGAATACATTGGCTCCTGCCAATATCATCTGTTTGAGTATCTCTGGACTATCTGTAGCAGGCCCTAAGGTAGCTACAATTTTGGTTTTTTTCTTTCCTATCATACTATTAAAATATTAATTTAGTTTTGATTTCAGTTATTTTTTTTCTTTCTTTTGGAGAAAGTCCTTCTTCAGTGAGAATGGGAATTTCATAGATAGCTTCTATCCATTGTATCGCTTGTAATATGGAAAGATAGTCTTCTTCTGGGTCATAATTGCTAATCCGCAGAAAGTAATCTACCTTAGGAAGTGTAGGAACTAATAACTGTAGTTTTTCTACATTTCCAAATAAGTCTTTTCCTACTACTTGGTAAGTTTTATTGGCAATAATATACCAAATCTCCTCTTCATTCCTACAATAGGAAAACAAGGGAAAATGTATATCTGTCAGGGAATCCCGAAGTTCTTCAGGAGCACGAACAAAAGCTGTTTCTAGCTCTCTATTAAGCCAATAGGCAAACTTAGGAGGAGCGAAAGCACTGTGAATAGCAAGCAAAAGTTCATTCACTTCCTCCTCTTCAAAGTCTAGTTGATATTGTTTTGCCATTTTTCTCTATGCTTCACTATCCTCTGGCAAATGTAGCAATGTAACTCCTGCTTTTTCTAAAAATTCCAATCCACTAGTATCTTTATAAGCTTCTTTATAAACAACCCTTACTATTCCTGCCTGATGAATCAGCTTGCTACATTCCTTACAGGGTGACATTGTGATATAAAGGGTTGCTCCTATACAGGACTGAGTAGAGGCTGCTACCTTAAGAATGGCATTAGCCTCAGCGTGAAGTACATACCAAAGAGTCTGTCCTTGTTCATCCTCACAACAATTGTCAAAGCCTGTAGGCGTACCATTGTAACCGTCCGAGATAATCATACGATCCTTGACAATGATTGCCCCTACTTGCTTACGCTTGCTATAAGAGAGCTTTGCCCATTCTTGTGCCATACGCATATAAGCGCGGTCGTATCTTTCTTGTTTTTCCATATTTGATGGCAAAGGTACTACTTTTTGAATAATATCACTATTTTATTCCTATTTTTTTATCGGGCTATCGTATGGGCATAATTTCAGCAACCAATTTAGGGTACATCTTTTGAAGCTCTTTTCCATACTCTGGTTTTCTTTCCATAGCAAAGTCACCAAAATCATAATTCAGTTCAGGCCACTTTTCATTTACAGTATCGCGAATGATGTCCTCATCGCTATCAGGACGAGCTTCCGCATTGGCCGCATCGGCTACATAGAGAAGTTCCTCTGCCCAAGTCTCTCCTATATCAAAATGGTACTTGCCTGAGACAAAGGATTGTATGTCCTTGGTGATGTCGTCATAAAATTCTTTACCCTTAAGCAACAGCCAACAGCGGAAATAGATAAAACCATCATCAGAAACATAGCCATCAAAACTATAATTATCTCCCTCTTTTTCATATTCATTTCCTAAAATGATATAAAGTTCCGCTATAGAGGCTGTATAAAGAGATATAAGTTTCTGCTCTAAAGTTTTTTGAAATAGAATCAATTTCTCTTCGCTATATTTAGATAAGTAGGTGGCGAGTTTTTCTAAATGTTCTTCCAGATCATAGGCTTTCCAATCTTTTTTGTTGTATTTGTAGCTCTTTTCTATGGCTTCCCAGAAGAAATAGTCGGCTTTTTCCTCCTCTGAGTATTCTCTTTTCTCAGGAGCAGCCTCGCCTTCTTTGAGTTCTGTATAGCCTTTCTTGAGTTTTTGTGCAATGAGCTTTTCGCTTTCTTTGGTACATTCTTCGGCTGTAGCAAATTCCTTTACAGCTTCACGCCCTGCGGTACCTGTTTTCCCATAAACGACGGTTTGGGTAGTACCTTCAAAATCTATATCCCAAAACTTATCCGATTTGGCATCTTGATAGATAAACCTTCTTTTCATTTGTATAAATTATTAGCTGTTAGTAATTATTTTAAGTTTTTTTAGCCAACTCAATATGGGCTAAATGGTGCTTGCCGTGCCACACACTCTTGGCTATTTCCTGCTTTATGGACACTTTTTGCCCACTCTGTGGATGTTGGTAGGTCTTTTCGAAATCCTCTGGAGTAAGAGCCCTTAGGAGCTTCCACCAGCGCCAATGTACTCCATTTATGATATACAAAGAGGGTGCTATATAAAAGTCTCTTGCCTCAGGAAGCTCTGCCCACAAGGTTTCTTCGTAGGGTTTTACCATAGGGTTTTCTTCCGTTAGGGCAAGCTTACAACGAATAAAGCTATTCATATTCACATCGGCTAAGTGATGTACTATCTGGGCTATTGTCCAGCCTCCTTCTCTATAGGTAAGGTTGAGTATATTAGGCGGACATTGTTTTACTGCTTCTTCTAACAAATAAGGAAAGCGCCTGAGCTCTTCTATATAAGTGTTTATGTGCTTCTGGGTAATTTCCTTAGGTAGCTCAAAAGCACCTATAGGATATTTTATAGAATCCATAAGTTAGGAATTATCTGTATTTTTCTTTAGAAACTTGTTGCTTGTCATTACTAAAAGGCTTCCCAAGAGTAACGCCACGAAAACAAACAACCATTTGCATACTCCATACATTGTATATCCAAACACTACAAATTGTGTTATCTCCATACAATAGCGCCTATCATCTTCAGGGCAGAGAAAATAAGTAGCACACATCATTGTAAGCCAAAATGTTGTAATATAGAAAACAAAAATAAGCAATACTCCTAAGATAAAATTCTTGAACCTACTATAAAGATGGCACTTCAGCTTTTGCCCTATAAAATAAGCCAATACAAAGGTAGGTATATAAAGCGCTGTAATGGTGGCATAGGTACGTATAGCTCCCATTGCAGTAACATAGGTCTTTGATTCTATATTTATTACACAATGCATAAAAAGACAAAAGAGCATATATTCTACCAATAAAGATAGTAGTATATACTTAGTAGAGGCTTTCATATAGGACTAACTTTGCGCAAATATACAAAAAATCCTTAATACTTAATCCAGAAAATATAAAAAGGCTGTTCTATTATAAGAACAGCCTCTGAATAAAAATATTAAGCTAATTTGCTACAGGTTTATCTTTCAATCTCTCAAGAATAATAGCATTTCTTTCCTTGATACTGAGATATTTTGATCCATAAGCTGCACTCTCCCAATCTCCATAAGAAGTATTAGGAAGTACAATATACTTTTTACCAAAAGCTGCACGATTTTTTTGTACCGCTTCTGCACGCTCTTGAGTAGTCTGTTTATCAAAATCTTTATCAAAATCCCCTAGATTATCCCCTAGCAGGAGAACAATATTATATTTCTGGGCGATTTTCTCACGTCTGCTTTCCTTGCTTTTCTCTGCTGTACGGAATATGAGGTGATCATCTCCTTGATATGGGAAGTTATAACGTTTGATATTCAAGGCTGTTCCTACTCGCTCATTTTCCTTTCGGTTAGTTACATAGAAAATAGCTACTCCTTTCTCGTGTGCATACTGATAGAACTCCAAAGCTCCTGCCAAAGGAGTTGCCTCAGCCTTAGCTGTCCAAGCCTCCCAGGTATTTTGATGGAATTCTGCTCCTTTTTTACCACAAAGGACTGCATAATAAGAAGTATTTAAGAAAGTCTCGTCGATATCCGAAACAATAGCTAAGGGCTTATCACTCTTTTGAGCAAGCGCCTCATCTAATCGCATACGAGCTACATTAAACGCCTGTAGGCACAAAGCGTCATACTCTGCTGCCTGTTGTTGGAAAAAGGCGGCATAGAGTTTCCCATTTTCTGCTAGCTCTTCTTCTTTACACTTATCCATTCCTTCTTTGAGATAGGACTGTTGTGCTATGGTAGGAGTTGCCAAGAATAGCAACCCATAAAGTAGTAGTTTTTTCTGTCTCATCTGATTAAATTTCCGGCGGCAAAGATATAAAAATATTTTAAATATCTAAAATCAATCTTCTATTTAATGATTTTTTTTATTTTTCATCCAAAACACAAAATTTAAAACCATATTTAACTTTATTATTAGAGAAAAATATTTTGAAAAAATCTACTTATTAAAGATTAAAAATTTATTATGTACGTTTTATAAACTTCCATACAATCAACTATTCAAATATATTTGTTAAAAATATTAAAAAGGATAATAATATCTTTTATTTTATATTGAATAATTCAACAAGATATATTAATTTTGCAAATGATAAATAACTCAAATCCTCCTTAAAAATGAATATTAAAGATTTACTTTCTATTTCAGACACTTGGGGTAGCCCCATATATGTATATGATGCCGAGAAAATCAGCTCGCAGTATAAAAGGCTCTCCAATGCTTTCAGTAAAGTACCCAGCCTCAAAATCAATTATGCAATGAAAGCTCTTTCTAATATTTCTATTTTGAAATTAATGAGAAAATTAGGAGCTGGACTGGATACCGTTTCTATTCAAGAGGTAAAATTGGGGCTTAAAGCAGGCTTCACTCCTGAACAAATTATTTTTACTCCCAATGGAGTCTCAATGGATGAAATAGAGGAAGCTACCCTATTGGGTGTTCAACTGAATATTGACAATCTCTCTTTCTTGGAGCAGTTTGGTAGTAAGTACCCCAATATCCCCGTGTGTATCCGTATTAATCCTCACGTAATGGCAGGGGGAAATTCTAATATTTCTGTCGGACATATTGATAGTAAGTTTGGCATTAGTATTCATCAAATACCTCATATCCTACGAATTGTGGAAAATACCAAAATGCATATTAATGGAATACATATGCACACAGGAAGTGACATTCTGGACATTGATGTATTCCTCTATGCCTCTGAAATACTCTTTGATACAGCAAAGCATTTCAAGGAATTACAATTTATAGACTTCGGGAGTGGCTTTAAAGTTCCTTACAAAGAGGGAGATATCCAGACGAATATTGAGGAACTTGGAGAACGCCTCAGCTCTCGATTTTTGGAGTTTTGTAAGGATTATGGAAGAGACCTTACCTTAGCCTTTGAACCTGGCAAATTCTTAGTAAGTGAAGCTGGATATTTCTTAGTAAAGGTAAATGTTATCAAGCAAACTACCTCCACCGTATTTGCAGGTGTTGATTCTGGTTTTAACCATCTTATCCGCCCTATGTTCTATGGAGCCACACATAAGATAGAAAATATTTCTAATCCTGAAGGTAAGAAACGTTTCTATTCTGTAGTAGGATATATCTGCGAAACAGATACTTTTGCTTCTAACCGTCAAATTTCAGAAATTACTGAGGGAGATATTCTCTGTTTCCATAATGCAGGAGCCTATTGTTATACTATGGCTAGTAATTATAACTCCCGCCTACGCCCTGCAGAAGTATTATGGATTAATGGAGAAGCTAAGCTTATCCGAAAGGCAGAAACTTTTGAAGATTTGCTTCATAATCAGATAGAAATTGAACTCTAAATAAAGAAAGATACGCTTTCCTTTTCGGAAAGCGTATCTTAGAACAGATATTTCTTTTTGATTAAACGTCTATTTTACTTTTTCTACAATTGCTTTGAAAGCTTCTGGGTGATTCATTGCTAAATCGGCAAGAACTTTACGATTAAGTTCTATCTGATTGGCTTTAAGAGCTCCCATAAACTTAGAATAAGACAATCCATAAGGGCGAACCCCAGCATTGATACGAACAATCCACAAAGCGCGGAAAGTTCTTTTCTTATTACGACGGTCTCTGTATGCATATACTAATGCTTTTTCAACCGCATTCTTGGCAACTGTCCAAACGTTTTTTCTACGACCAAAGTAACCTTTGGCTTGTTTCATTATTTTTTTTCTACGTGCTCTGCGAGCAACTGCATTTACTGATCTTGGCATAAATTTCTAATTTTTTTTGTAGTAGGCGACTTTTCGTTCTTTTAAGCCATACTCCAAGGTGAGACAATTAATTTACCTAAAACAAATTTGATTTATTTCAAACCTAATTGTTTTTTTACGCTAGCCTCGTCATTGGTATGAACTAGAGTAGCGTGTGTCAAAGCTAATTTACGTTTTTTAGCTTTTTTAGTCAAGATGTGACTTTTGAAAGCGTGCTTTCTTTTGATTTTACCAGAGCCCGTTACTTTAAAACGTTTCTTTGCACTGGATTTAGTTTTAATCTTTGGCATTTTGTTACTTAAAATTAATGATTGAAATATCTGTTATTCTTTTATTTATTTTTTCTTTACAGGCGCTATGAACATTGTCATTCGCTTTCCTTCTAGCTTAGGCATCTGTTCTACTTTCCCAAATTCCTCTAAGTCCACAGCTAAGCGCAGAAGCAACTCTTGTCCTTGATCCTTATACACAATAGATCGTCCTTTGAAGAAGACATAAGCCTTTACCTTAGCTCCTTCCTTAAGGAACTTCTCACCGTGTTTTTTCTTAAACTCATAATCGTGATCATCTGTCTGAGGACCAAATCGTATCTCCTTAATCTCTACTTTAGTGGCCTTAGCTTTTAGCTCTTTAGCTCGTTTCTTCTGCTCATAGAGAAATTTCTTATAATCTACGATTTTACACACAGGAGGTTGGGCGTTGGGAGAGATTTCTACCAAATCCAATTCCAGTTCTTCCGCTAGCCGTAAGGCTTCTCTTGTAGGATATACGCCTGTTTCCACGTTATCTCCTACCAAACGCACTTCTGGGACACGAATATCTCTATTCACCCTATGTGAAAGCTTCTCTTCACTTGCGTTCCTGCTGTTATTAGGTACTTTATTATTAATGGCTTTTCTATTTTAAATTAAACTTAATTTGAGAAAGGTCGTATATTTTTATTAATTTCTTCTTGCAAAAGTAAAACAAAATCAGCAATACTCATAGTTCCCAAGGATTCTCCTCCGTGCTTACGAACTGAAACGGTTTGATTCTTCTCTTCTTCTTCTCCCACAATAACCATATATGGATATTTTTGGGTTTCTGCTTCTCGAATCTTCTTTCCTATAGTCTCATTACGATTGTCAATAGCAGGACGAATATCAGCCTCTTGCAATACAGAAGCTACTTTCTGTGCATATTGCTCATATTTTTCACTTATAGAAAGAATATTTACCTGTTCCGGAACTAACCACAAAGGTAAGTTACCTGCTGTATGCTCTAGCAAAATAGCTACAAAGCGTTCCATACTTCCGAAAGGAGCCCTATGAATCATTACAGGGCGGTGCATCTCATTATCAGCTCCCTTATACCAGAGGTCAAAACGCTCTGGGAGATTATAATCTACTTGGATGGTTCCTAATTGCCAGCTTCTTCCCAAAGCATCCTTCACCATAAAGTCTAGCTTAGGTCCATAGAATGCGGCTTCTCCTGTCTCTATTACATAGGTAAGATTTTTTTCCTTTGCCGCATTAATAATAGCATTTTCTGCTTTAGCCCAATTCTCATCTGTACCTATATATTTAGATAGATTTTCTGGGTCTCTCAAGGATACCTGAGCTGTAAAATTATCAAAACCTAAAGAACCAAACACATAAAGAACCAAGTCAATCACGTGTTTGAACTCCTCATCTAACTGTTCTGGAGTACAGAATATATGAGCATCATCTTGGGTGAAACAGCGCACACGAGTAAGCCCGTGCAACTCTCCACTCTGTTCATAACGATATACAGTTCCAAACTCCGCAAAACGCTTAGGAAGATCCTTATAACTCCAAGGATGTGAATTATAAATCTCACAATGATGTGGACAATTCATTGGCTTGAGCAAATATTCCTCTCCTTCATTAGGAGTGGCTATAGGCTGGAAGCTATCTTTTCCATATTTCTCCCAGTGCCCTGAGGTTACATATAAGTTCTTATGCCCTATATGAGGGGTAACCACCTGTTCATAACCCGCTTGCTTTTGTGCCTTACGTAAGAAAGCCTCTAGGCGTTCTCTTAAAGCAGCTCCCTTAGGAAGCCATAGAGGTAAGCCTTGTCCTACCTTATTGGAAAAGGTAAAGAGCTCTAACTCTTTTCCTAGCTTACGATGGTCTCTTTTCTTTGCTTCTTCCAAAAGAGTAAGATACTCGGTGAGGTCTTTCTGCTTAGGGAAAGATATTCCATATACACGGGTTAGCTGAGGATTATTCTCATTACCTCGCCAATAAGCCCCTGCTACACTGAGTATTTTTACGGCTTTTACAAATCCGGTATGAGGCAAATGACCTCCTCGGCAAAGATCCGTGAATGTACTATGATCACAGAAAGTAATTGTTCCATCCTCAAGAGCCTCTATAAGCTCTGTCTTGTACTCATTTTTATCTTTATAATAGGAAAGAGCTTCTTCCTTGCTTACAGGACGCATCTTAAAGAGATGCTTCTCTCGTGCAATCTCTAGCATTTTAGCTTCTATGGCAGGGAAATCCTTATCTGTAATGGTATTTCCATTGAAATCAACATCATAGTAAAAACCATTAGCTATAGCAGGCCCTATGGTGAGCTTAATATTAGGATATAATTCCTCCAATGCTTGCGCCAGAATATGTGCTGAAGAATGCCAAAAAGCTTTTTTCCCTTCTGGATTCTCCCAAGTATATAACACTAAACTTCCATCCGTCTGCAAAGGAGTTACAGTTTCTATAGTTTTCCCATCAAAACTAGCAGAAATCACATTACGAGCCAAGCCTTCACTGATACTTAGAGCTATCTCAGCTGGAGTTATCCCTTTTTTATACTCTTTAACAGAACCATCTGGTAGTGTAACTTTTATCATTTTCTATATAGTGCTAAAAAACTTGGCAAAAGTAATGTTTTTTTCTATCGTATCAAAATTTTTTTTCAAGTTTTTTATTCCTTTAATTTTAATTTTTGTTTTTATATTTTTTCACATTTTATATATTTTGAAATAACTATCTTTGTGATAAAAAAAATGAACTACTATTCTAATGAACTTTCTCTGAAAGATGTAATCCTTGATATTATCAAAAAAGGAAATCTCTCCTATGGTATTGATAAGGTACAAGTAAAGGAAGCGTGGAAAGCTATTATGGGCAATGGAATCCTAGAATATACCCAGAATATACGCCTGCAAGGTGACAAACTATTTATCACAATAAACAACGCCTCTTTAAAAGAGAATTTAAGCTTCCGCAGAAGTGAATTGGCATTATCAGTCAATAATTATCTACAAAAGGAGGTGGTTAAAGAGATTATTTTTTTATAAAAAGCAATGTTTTTAGATGTTTATTCCAAAGACATTGTTTATATAAAACTTAAATAAATTTAAAATATGAAATATAATTTTGATGAGGTTATAGACCGAAGAGGGAGTGATTCTCTGAAATTAGAAGCTCTTTTACCCCGATGGGGACGTGAAGACTTGATTCCTATGTGGGTCGCCGATATGGACTTCAGAACTCCTCCTTTTATTATAGACAGTGTAAAGAAACGTATTGAATGCGAAATTTTTGGCTATACAGAGAAACCTAACACTTGGTATCAGTCTATTATCAATTGGCAAAAAAAACGACATCAGTTAGCGATTACCAAGGAAATGATTTCGTTCATTCCTGGGGTGGTTCCTGCTATTGTTATGGCTATTGAAGCTTTCACCAAGGTGGGAGAGCAGGTACTTATACAACCCCCTGTATATTATCCTTTTGCGGCTGCTATCCGCAATACAGGACGAAAGGTAATAACCAATCCACTCCTTTTAGGAAACCTACAATATTATATTGATTTTGATGATTTTGAAAAGAAAGTAAAGACTTGTAAGCTCTTTATCCTTTGCAACCCTCATAACCCTGGGGGACGTGTGTGGTCAAAGGAAGAATTGGAAAAACTAGCGGCTATCTGCCTAAAGTATCAAGTGCTAATGATTTCTGATGAAATTCACGCTGACCTTACCTTACCTTCCTATAAGCATATTTCCTTAGCAAGTCTTTCTGAAGAAATAGCTATGAATACAGTTACTTTTTCTTCTGCTAGCAAGACCTTCAATATGGCTGGGTTAGCTAGTGCCTATGCTATTATTCCCAACCCTCAGGTCAGACAGAAATTTTTAGATAAAACGGTTGGATATATGCTTACCGATGGTAATATATTTGCTTTCCAAACTACAGTAGCCGCCTATGAGCAAGGAGAAGAATGGCTCAACCAACTTCTGGCATATGTGCAAGGGAATATTGATTTTCTTACCCAATATATTGACCAATATCTTCCTAAGGTAAAATACATTGTACCTCAGGCTTCTTATCTGGTATTTTTGGACTTCAGGGCATTAGGACTTTCTCAGAAAGAACTTGTTTCTTTTTGTACCAATAAAGCCCATTTGGCTTTGGTAGATGGAAGTGTTTTTGGAGAAGAAGGAAAAGGTTTTATGCGAATCAACTTAGCTTCTCCCAGATCTATTATTGAGAAAGCTCTTGAACAACTCAAAGAAGCGTTTTCCTAAAACTTCTATATTGAGACTATTGAATGATGATTATCAAAATGTTCTATCTCTTTTGATAATCATTATTCAATTCCGTTATTATTAAGCCATTTTCTATAAGCCTGTCTGTTTTTATTATGTTCTTCCAAGGTCCTAGCAAACTTATGATACCCTAACCTTGCTGTATCGGCAACAAAGTAGATATATTCGTGCTTCTCGGGAGAAAGAACTGCATCTACTGATGAGATATCTGGCATACAAATAGGCGCTGGAGGAAGTCCTTTGTATAAATAGGTATTATAGGGAGATACTGTTGCTAAATCTTTTATATAAACTCGCTTAATAATCGTATCATACTTCCCTGTAGTTTCTTTTATTGCATAGATAACAGTAGGATCAGCCTGAAGTAACATATTATCTTTCAACCTATTAAGATATACTCCTGCTATTGTAGGGCGCTCCTGTACCTGATAAGATTCTTTCTGAACGATGGAAGCTAAAATCGTAACTTGCTGTGGTGTTAGCCCTACTTCCGTTGCCTTTGCTCTCCTGCTTTCATTCCAGAATCGCTTATATTCTTTCTCCATTTTCTCTACAAATATTTCCGCTGAGGTATTCCAATAGAACTCATATGTATTAGGAATAAATAGTCCTATTACATTCAATGAGTCTGTCTGGTTCCTATATAGAAAATCAGAATTCAAAAAGGCATTCATTAAGGAGGTACTATCAGCTTCTATCTCTTGAGAAATTCGTTGAGCAAGATTAGGCAAACGATCCTGATTGTTAAAAGAAAGCTTAATAGGTTGGCTTAAGTTTCTTAACATACGTACCATTTCCAAATTATTCATTCCTTTACGGATTACATAACGTCCTGGACGCACGTGTTCTGTATACTGAAGTCCCTTAGCTAGCCAAAAAAATGTATCTGAATTAGATAATACAGGGTATAATCTCTCTGAGATGACTTGATAATCACTCCCTGTGGGTATATATAGTTCGTATGCTCTCCCTTTGAAGTTTGTATTGGGATATAATAGTATATAATAGGCTGCTCCTCCTCCCAGAACAATAGCTATCAGCAGGAAAAAGCCTATGAATTTAAAAATTTTCTTTATTATTTTCATCAGTTTTTATATATAAATCTTTATTCTTACTTTATATGCCGTGTCAAAGTAAATTGTGCGGTAGGAGCTAAAAGCATAAAAGAATCGGGATTGGGAGAATAAACCGTTTTATTATTGAATATTCCTGTGAGAGCAAAAGACCAATTCTCTCTGTTATGATTCATTGTAAGCCTACCAATACTTGCAGAATAAGCTCTCAAATGTTGCCAAGCAAAAGATTCAGAGTTATTCCCAAAATTAACCCCTACAGACACCATTCCTGCCAATAACCATTGGGGAGAAATTACCCACGAATAAGCATAACCTATATTCACACCCATTTGGTAATTTTCGAACGCATTGGGTATAGTTTCTTTCTGAGAGCTGTCTGGAATAATCCTATGATAATAAATTCCACTTCCTAAGAGCATACTCCCTGCCGATTTTATTTGTTTTTCGCTCTGTTCGAAGGCAGCTCTCATAGAAAATCTTTTATTACGCAATACATAAGTGCCCTCAACTCCCCATCTTTTGACAGCAAGGTCTGGAAATAGTATATATTCTTTATTTTTCCTTTCTAAGAAAAAACCTCGGTAATCCTGATAATATCCATCTATGAGTACTTTTTTTCCATATCTGTGTATCTGAAAATCAGTGATAGAGGAAGATAATCCCGTATCTGTCTTCAAAGGAAATATACTGAAGGAAACTAGTAAATTCATTCCTATAATCTTTCGCAATCCTAATCCCAAGCCTATGTTTTGAGGATAAGTTGGAGTAAATATATCTCCTCCATTTTGAATACTAAGAAATTTGTTAGGAATAAAGAACTTCACCCACCATTTGTGAGGATATTCTTGTACATAGAGTGTATCTTTTTGTTATGAATATACTTTTTCTTGAGCAAAAAATAGAAAAACTACAAAGCAAATAGTGAGTATTTGCTTTGTAGATAATTTAAAGAAATTGGATAATGACATTTATGATCATTTCGAGAATAAAACTAGTCTTCATTCATACTATCCCCTACAATAACGAAAGGAGAAAGTTTCCTTTCATAGATAAAAAATTCATCCATATCTCCTTCATAAATACTAGAAAATTGAGGATGTTTTACATTGATTTTATAAATTTTTAATAGTTCTCCTGAGTAATATTGCTCCACTGTAATCCAGTTTTCTTCTCTTCTGTATATATTTTTTGATTTTTCATTAAGCTGAAGTTCTATACTTCCTTTCTCTAGGATTCCATTGGTGATTCTTCCTGTACGAACTTCTTTTCCATTTTCGTATTGTATAAAGTCCAGATGAACCATTCCCTCATAGGATGAAGGTTTTGACTCTTGAGTAATTACATAATTAATATCTTTTTTTCCTTTTTCATTATAAATATCAGCTACTATATGACCATCTTCGTGCTTTTTTCTATGGTATCTAAGGATATTTTTGTCATCATATTGTTTGGCTTCTATAATTGATCCTTTTTCATAATAGATAAAGCTGTTATTTTTCTCTAAATCATTATATTCATAGCCATTATATGGAAATCCTTCATAGAAAGTAAGTACTTCTTTCTCTTTTTTATCCTTTTTCTCGTAATAAGTTATCTTATCAATACTCCCATATAGCCCGTAATCTGTCTTGCTTTTAGGATTTCCTGTTCTGTAGTATAATATTTGTTGATCTAAAAAGCCTAACTTATAATCATTCTTTTGGGCAATAATTCCATTGTCATTTAATATATATTCTGACCCTTGATAAGGATGATTTTCCTTATATACAAGCACTCCTATTTTGCTCTTTTTTGCATCATAGAACACTGCTACTGTATCCTTTGGAGTAATTGAGAATTCTGAAAAAATCTTCCCTGATCTATAATATTCCTTTTCTCCAATGATATCTGAGTTATCATTCCATTGTGTGATTTTTCTCAGCTGTACAGGGGAAAAGTAATAAGAAGCATCTGTGCCTGCTTTAGCTCCTTTTTGCGTATAAGTACGTGAAGCTATGAGTTTACCAGCGTTATTATAATAGTTAGCAATTACAGATTCATCTGTTTCATAGATACGCTCTATGCGAGCTTTTTTAAGATCTTTATCAAAATCAATATTCTTCTTCACCACTCCATTTTCTGTTATATATAGGGAGTTAAATCCTTGATCCGAATAAATATAATTTTCCTGATATACAGGTTCTGATTGTCGTAAAAGGGTAACAAGCCTTCCTTTCTTATCAAAGGATTTATAGTGATATTTCCCTTTGATTTCCTCCCCTGAGGTTTCTACCTTTCCATTTTCATAGTAAAAGGAGAACTTTCCGATAAGATCCTCCAAACGCCTAAGATCCTTATCCTTAGAATAAGCATCCATCTGCAACTTGCCACTGAGATAATAATCCTTTATATGATAGACTCCTTTTTTCTCGGAGAGAATACGATAGAACTTAGCATTCTCCTTCTCAACAGAATTACCTATACTATCTATATATATTCTGTCCTGAGCCAATGCTCCAAATGACAATATCCAAACTAGGAAAAACAAGCCTTTTTTCATCGATTTAATGATTGTTAATTTTACGGTACAAAATTACAAAAAAAAGTCATACTATAAAAGAAAATTTACAAATATTAAGATGAAATTATCCCCATAAATCATAATTAAATCAAAAAATCCGAGTACTTTCGTAGCTCGGACTTTCGTGAAAAAACTAAACAATTATAAGATTTATTTTTCATTGAGAATAATTACTTTATCATTCTCAAATATACTTTCAGAAGGGTTATTAAAGGTTTCCTTTTCTGATTGCAAAGGTACAACTATTTTTTGAAATAAAGCCTTTTTAAACGATAAAATAAAGTTAAAAATTTGATAATTCTATTTGTTATATAAATAACTTAAAAAAAGTTATTTATTGTTATTTTTAGCTCATTTCAGAGAGTAAAATAATAAATATATTTAAAACTAAACTTGCTTTGGACAAAAAGATGTATTTTTGCTTTTTGAAACAAACCAAAGAATACTATGTTTTTTTTACAAGCTAATACTGGAGCTGAAGAAGCTCTCCTTACAGGAGAAACACAACAGAAAGAAAGTCTTTCTATTATGCAACTTATCTTTGATGGAGGTCTTGCTAATACAATTATTATCGGAGTTCTATTCCTGATGCTTGCGGTAACCATCTATATCTATTTTGAGAGGACCTTTGCCATTAGTGCTGCCAAGAAAATAGATACCAATTTTATGAATGTTATCCGAGATAACATTACTTCTGGAAGAATTGAAGCTGCTAAAAACCTTTGTTTTCAATATAACAGTCCCATAGCAAGGCTCGTAAGTAAAGGAATTTCTCGTATAGGAAGACCTATTGATGATATTCATAAAGCCATTGAGAATACAGGTTCCTTAGAAGTCTATAAATTAGAGAAAAATGTCTCCTTATTAGCTACTTTAGCTGGGGTAGGACCTATGATAGGATTCCTTGGAACAGTAGTGGGAATGGTAATGTCTTTCCACGCAATGGCAACCAGTGGAGGGCAAGCCGATATGAGTATCTTAGCCAATGGTATCTATACAGCAATGACCACCACTGTAGCAGGACTTATTGTAGGAATTGTGGCTTACTTAGCTTATAACCACTTGGTAATGAGGATTAATAACGTCACTCAAAAGCTAGAAGCTACTACGGTTGATTTCTTAGATATGTTAAACGAACCTATTTAGAAATGAGTATCAAGTCCAGTAATAAAGTCTCCCCTGAATTCAGTATGTCTTCGATGACGGATATCGTCTTCCTTTTACTGATTTTCTTTATGCTTACTGCTTCTAATAATCCAAAAGTATTGGATATGTTATTGCCTAAAGCTAAGGGAAAAACCTCAAGCATACAGAATATATCGGTGAGTATCAATAAAGATTTACAATACTTTATTGATAAGAAACCCATTGACCCGAATGAAATGGAGAAAGAACTCAAAACGGCTCTTAATAGAGTAGAGAACCCCACTATCATCCTCAGAGTTGAAGAAAGTGTACCCATTGAAAAAGCGGTCTTGGTAATGGATATTGCAAATCAAAATCAGTATAAATTGATTTTAGCTGTACGACCCAAGTAATTATGGTATTAGATACAATACATAAGCAAAAATCATTTGCTATTACATTAGTAATTATGGGGCTTATCATCCTATTATTACTAATGGCAAAGCTAGGAATGCATACAGAACTACCCGAAGAGGGAGGTGAGATTGCTATTACCTTTGGTACTGACTCTCAGGGTATGGGAGAAATTACACCTCCAAAAACTTCCGAAACTTCTGAAGCTCAAAAAGAAGAAATTGTAGAAAAAGATAATGTAGATTCCTCTGCTGAGAATCTAATTACTCAAGAAACTGAAGAAGAAACCATTACTATTCCTCCTAAAAAGGTAAAAAAGGAAAAACCTAAAGAACAAAAGCCATCTTCCTCCACTACTAATGCCTTATCCAATGTAATGAATGCTATTTCAAAAAGCTCTCAGACAGGAAGTTCTAATGCCAATCAAGGAGATGATGGAACCCCAGGATACAAAGGTGACCCTAATGGAAATCCTTATGCAAACAGCTTCTATGGTGGAAGTGGAACTGGTGGAAGTGGAAAAGGATGGGGTCTCAATGGTAGAAAAAACATAAGTGGAGAAAATATAAGGCAGGATTGCAATGAAGCTGGCTTTGTAGTTGTACAAATAGAAGTTGATAGAAATGGGAAGGTAATCCGAGCTAAAGCAGGGCAAAAAGGAACTACCAATAGTGCGCCTTGCCTACTAGAAGCTGCTCGAAAATCCGCTCTAACTTATCGCTTTAATGCAGATGAGAAAGCTCCTCAAACACAAATAGGCTTTATCACAATCAATTTCAGATTAGGAGAATAGTTTAAAAATATTTTGTGTTAAATTTTCACTAACTGAGATTCAAATTATATTTTTTCGTATCTTTGCTCAATTATTAAGAAAAAATTAATATATAACCCAATGGCATATATTGACTATTATAAGGTTCTAGGAGTTGACAAATCAGCATCCACTAAGGATATAAAGAAAGCATACCGCCAGCTGGCTAGGCAATATCATCCCGATATGAATCCTAACGATAAGGCTTCTGAACAACGTTTTAAGGAAATTAATGAAGCCTATGAGGTATTAGGAAATGCTAAAAATAAAGCCAAATATGATAAATATGGAAAGGATTGGCAACAGAGTGAGGCTTTTGAAAAAGCTAGGCAACAAGGGAGAAATCCTTTTGGAAATGGTTTTGAGGGAGCTACTTACTCTAGTACAACAGATTTTTCAGATTTTTTCAAAGAAATATTTGGAAAAGAAGCCGGATTTGGAAGAAATAATTTTGGTTCTGCCTCTGGCAAATTCAGAGGACAAGACCTACAAACTGAAATAAGCCTAACACTCCGTGAGGCTGCTACCACTCACCCAAGAACTTTTTCTGTAGGAGGAAAAACCATCCGAATAACCATCCCCGCTGGTATTCAAAATAACCAACAAATCAAGCTCAAGGGTTATGGTTCTGAGGGAGTGAATGGGGGACCCAATGGTGATCTATACATCACTTTCCATATATTGCCCGATCCCACTTTTGAACGTATTGGGAATGACCTGAAAGTAAAAGCTACTATTGATATATATACAGCTATTCTTGGAGGGGAAGTACAAGTAGAAACCCTCTCTGGTAAAGTGAAACTTAAAGTAAAACCAGAAACTCAACCTGGTACTACCGTTCGCTTGAAAGGGAAAGGATTCCCTGTATATAAGCAGGGGACTTTCGGTGATTTCTTTATTACCTATACTGTAGAACTCCCTAAGAACTTGACAGACAAGCAGAAGGAACTTTTTGAACAACTACGTAAATTACAAGATAATGGAACAACAGCATAGAATATCAAAAACCAAAGTAATTAGGCTCTATAAGATAAAATCCTCCTTCTTCAATGATTTGGTGGCTAATGGACTTATCAAGACCGAAATCATAGATAGGGTTACCTATGTACATTATGACCAATTATCTGCTCTTGAACGCTTTGTTAATTGGCATTATGACCTAGAAATAAATGTTCCTAGTATGCAAATTATCCATCGTTTATTGGAAAAAATCCAAGTCTTACAAGAGGAAAATCAAAAACTTAGAAAAAAATAATAAACTATCTATAAATAGTTTTTCTATCATTATTAGAGATTCCTCTCTCTTTTATAACCAAAGAGGATAACTAGAGAGAGGAGCTTTCTACCTCTGTTTAGAAGCTACGAATTAGCAAAGAGAAACCAAAAAAGAGCTCATTAGCAAGATGAAGCTATAATTACACTTCACTCCTTTTCTTTAGGAAAGACATAAGGAAAATTCCCAAGCTTATAAAAGCACTTATACGTGCAATATAATCCCCATAACGAACATAAGTGGTAACTTCATCATTCAAGAGAAGGGTTTGCTTAAGGCTTCCTTCTTTCCCATACTCAAGCTGTTTTATAATATCTCCCCTTTGACTAATAAAGGCTGAAATACCTGTATTGGCACTCCTTGCCACACTTTTACGCGTTTCGATAGCCCGCAAGCGTGTATAACTAAGTAATTGCTTATGACCTTGTGTATTACCCCACCAAGCATCATTGGTAAGCACTCCAAGAAATTGAGCTCCCTTTTTTATGTATTCAGTTATATATTCCCCATAAATAGACTCATAGCAAATAATAGGAGCTACACTCTCCTCATCAGAAACAAATACACTTGGTTTTTTTTGCGTTGTTTTCACCGCTACCGTTCCTCCTAAATCAATCATAATATCCCCCAAAATAGGCTTTAATAAAGACTGAAAAGGCATATTCTCTACCCCTACCACAAGTTTCGACTTATGATGAAAAGGTATTTCTTGGGTTTTATTTAGCAAAAAAGCACTATTATAATCATTATACCAATAGCCTCTAGGATGATAATTACTTTGGGAAGTAATCTTATTTTTATCTGTAATTAGCTGATACATAGAAATTCCCACCAACCAATTAAGTTTAGGATACTGATGAGTAATCCCCCTAAGAAGCTGAGCCTCTGTACTTTGACTTACCTCTTCAGGAGCTATTCCATCCGCCAGAACAGTTTCTGGGGTAAGTATAAAACGTGTTTTCTCAGTTACTTCTCCTTGTAAAAGCCTAAAAAGAAGGCGTATCACCTCTGTATTAGAGAGCGAATATTTTTCCGAATAAGGATCTATATTAGGCTGTAGAACCATCACTTCTGTAGGCCTTCCTTTTTCCTGATAGGATATATATACCCAACAAGAATAAATTATAGGAAAAAATACCAAAACCCCTATTTTAAGAATCCTCTTCCAGAAAATTTTTCTATCTTTTGTCTTTATTAATTTTTTTAAAGCTATAAATATGAGTACATTCACCAATAACACCCACAGGCTTCCTCCAAAAATCCCTGTGTATTCGTACCACTGAACCCAAGCCACCTTCTCTGAGAAGACATTCCCCAAGGTAAGCCAAGGCCAAGAAAAATCCCAATGATGATGGAATTTTTCAAAAGAAATCCAGATAGTTACAAAAAAAACAGTACTAATTTTTAGAGAATTTCGCTTAGCTACCAAGTGATATATCAGAAAAACAGTCGCCATTAATAAGCTATTGACCAATATTGCAAAAGCCCCTCCTATCTCTGTGGAATTCCATATCCACCAAGTAGTAAAAACATTCCAGATAAAAAAAGACAGATAGGCAAGTAAGAAAACTTTCCCTTTCGAAGATTTTCCTGACGAACGTAACTGATATTCAGCTATCAGTAAAGGGACAAAGGAAAAAAAGATAAGAAATGTTATTCCATAAGTAGGCCAAGCCAAGGCAAATAATCCTCCTGAAAGAAGTGCCAAAAGAATGTTCTTCATATAAGCAAAATAGAGATTATAAGGATGTTTTCAGGTAATTTTTTACTTTCTCTAGATAAGGATAAGGAATTATATCCTCTTTAAAGAAAGGAATAATTGTACGTATTTGATAATACCATTCTCTGGTTGTAGATGACATTTTTTCCTCACAAGCTAAAATATCAATCGCCTGAGCAATTGTTATTGCTTCTATAGAAAGTACCTCAAAGGTATTATCTATTACCTTTTGGGTAAGGGTGGCTGCATTGGTGCCCATACTCACAATATCCTGATTATCATTATTATTAGGAATACTATGTATATACATAGAGGTAGATAAAGTTTGATTTTCAGCCGTGGTAGAAGTAGCGGCGAATTGCACTCCTTGCATTCCGAAATTGAAACCTAACTTACCTGCATTGGCAAAAGCAGGAAGTATTTCATTAATTTTAGGGTTTAGGAGATAGTTCAATTGTCGTTCTGAGAGCATACAAAGACGAGTTACTGCCAGCTTAAGCTTATCCATTTCCAAGGAAATATAATCTCCGTGGAAATTCCCTCCGTGATACACTTGTTGGGTTTGAACGTCTGTGATAGGGTTATCACTAGCCGAATTAAATTCATTTTCTATGACTTCCTTAGCTCCTTGTAGAGTGTCATACACAGCTCCTAATATCTGGGGAAGGCAACGAAGAGAATAATATTCCTGTACTTTATCCTTGAATACCGTTTCCGTATGTCCCCCATTATAAAGATGTTCTGAACGCTTCCTTATAAGCTTACTATCAGAGAGATAGGATTGCATTTTCTGGGCAATTATCTGCTGTCCATAATGCTTTTTAGCCTTATTAAGCTCTACAGAAAAATGGTCATCATAACTTTGTACCAGCTCATTTATTGCACAAGAAAGCTTTACAATCCACTCCAATAGAATTGTTACATAATGTACATTCAAAGAGGCTATCCCCGTCATTACAGAAGTTCCATTCATTACGGCGATACCTTCTCTTAAGTGTATTTTTATAGGTTCTATTCCTTCCTGAAGGAATACTTCCTGTGTAGAACGTCTTTTTCCATTGTAAAAAACCTCTCCTTCCCCAATAAGCACCAATGCCAAATGAGCTAATTGTACCAAATCACCACTGGCTCCTACACCTCCGTGCTTAAAAATCAAAGGAGTAATCTCTCGGTTGATTAATTCTTTCATCAAATGAATCAGAGAGGGATGAACTCCTGATTTCCCTAATGAAAGAGTATTAAGCCTACATAGGATCATTGCTCTGACTTCTTCTGGGGAAAAATAATCTCCCATCCCAGCACTATGACTACGGATAAGATTGTATTGTAAGCTCAACCTATCTTTGTCCTCAATACGATATTGTGCCATAGGCCCAAAACCTGTATTAACTCCATAGATTATTTTATCTTTAGAAAATTCTTTCAAAAATTCATAACTTTCAGAAATTATTTTCTCCGTTTCTTGATTAATTTCTACTTTGTTTTCCTTAAAAACAATTTTTATAAAATCCTCAAAAAGCATTCTATTCTGTTCCAATATTTCTAGTTTTTTTTAAAGAGTGCAATTTACGAAAAAAAACAAATTCACAAGGTTCTTTTAGTAATATTTTATATTTTGTTCAAAATTTGCCAAACTTCCTCTTGAGATAGTATGCCTCTTCCCTCCTTTTCTATAATTTCTAACCTTTCTATAATAGCTTTGAAGCTATGAAGTATCTTATTGAGCTTATTAATATCTCCACTAATGGTCAAATAAGCACAATTTCTTTCTTTTCCAAGAATTTTTATATCAAAATCAATCCAATCTTCCTCATTTGTATATCCCTTAGGCTGACATTCTTGTACAAAATCAATATAATTGCTTATATCCACCTTGATAAACCAGCCAGGATTATCATACATATCTATCTGAACTCCTTGTTCGTGCTCCCAATCTCCATCTATTTGAGATTTTGTCCATTCTTGTAACCATTCTATAATATTCATAGTTATATCTTTTCCCATTCAATAAAATTAGGCTTTGCTTGTGTCTCAAAAAAGGATTCTGCAGCCTTGTAAAACTTATCAATAGTCAGCACCTTGTCCTTGCTAAGGAACACCTCTGTCCCGTGTATATCCTGAACAAATACTTCTATTCCTTCATTTGCTTTTCCTTTACTAATGTATTGTACCTCTTCTTCTAAATAGTAGATAACACATTTATTTCCCCTGACAAATGCAGATAATTGGGGAAATCCATTTTCCTTAAAAGTTAAAATAAAAAAATTGACCTCCTCTAAAAAACGTTTTTTAGTAATATTTCTAATTCTTCCAAAGAATCTACAAGGTATTCTTGACTAAAATCATTTAAGTACATCATTCTTACTAATTTTCAATATTTTAAAAAGGCTACAATAGCTATGTGATTCACCGATTTCCCCTCTTATAATTAAGATAAGATATACAAAGGAATTTGTTTTTGCTGAAAAAACTCTTTGAACAACATCAATACCAATCCATAGTCATAGCAAATGGTATTTTCATCATAAAAGTTTCCCCTTATCTCTACTTTTTTATGAGTTTCAAGTCCTCTATGATAGCTGCGAGGATATTTCTCAGTAGGGTTATCAAGATCTGTAGTATAATAAAGCAACAAATATTTGCCCTTATCTATTTGACAAGAGATTGCATCCGAATCCCAACTATCCTCCAAAGATAAACAAAGCACTGCTTCTGTCTTCTTAGAAAGGGGAATAAGGTGATGTATTAATTCTTCCACAGAATTAACCATATACAACTGATTATCAATTGTTAGCATCATATATTTTCCAAAATACCTATAAGTGGTTCCAATATTTTCCCCTTAGGAGTAAGTTCATCATTGGCGTCAAATCCTTCTATATCAAGCTCATATACAAGCCAGTCTATAGCATCTTCTATATCTTTTTCTTGCATTTCGACACATACTTCATCCTCTTTAGAAGATAAGAGAGTACAGCAAGAAGAAGTTCCTTTTATGACCTCAATCAATAGGTTATATTGTGCTTGTGTTAGTACTATCTTCATTATCAAATATTTCTGTTTCGCAAAATCCTAAAGATAAGAGTTTTTCCCTAAAAGCTGTAATAACACTAGGTGGTGTCGCTGATTCGTGTTTGATATTTACCTGTAATTTTGCTTTCTCCTCTTCCTCTATATAAGCTTCTTCTTCTTCTTTATAAAAATACATCCAAGAGAAAAAACCATTATAAAAAATTGTTATTTCATCATATTCCTTATCTACTCGCACTATTTCTTCTTTGAGCTTTTCTCTTAAGTCACTAAAAGAAGTCTCTATCACAAAAAAACTCTCTACTGCCATCTTATTTTTATTCATATACCCAGCTGTGAGCCTCGCTGGCTTTACCTTTTACTTGACTCATTATAATCGCTCCCGCCATTGCTACATTAAGGCTTTCTGCCTGTTGTCGCCTACCAAAACGTGGGATAGTAATAGCCCCATTGGCCAAGGCGGTCACCTCTGGGCTTACTCCATTGGCTTCATTACCCAAAACAATCACACAATCCTCAGGGAAAGTGGTAGTATAAAGGTTTTCCCCCTCCAAGGTAGCCACATATACAGGTAAGTCACAAGTAACCAAGAAACCCGCCAAGGGCAGGTAATGCACCTCCACCCGTGAGAGCGACCCCATAGAGGCTTGCACTACTTTAGGATTATAGCAATCCACTGTCTGCTCACTACACAAGAGAGTTTCTATCCCAAACCAATCACATAGGCGAATAAGCGTTCCCAAATTACCTGGGTCTTGAATATTGTCCAAGGCCAAGATAAGCCCCTCTTGAAGTATTCCCTTTCTCTTGGGTTGGTGAAAAATAGCCACCCCTTCATCAGGATTTTTCAACGTACTGATTTTACTCAATTCTTCCTTACTAATAAGAGTCAATGGCAACTTATTAAGCTTTTCTGAAAATATACTTGTAGCAAATATTGCTTCTACCTTAAAACCTGCTTGAACAAATTCTAAAATTCCTTTCTTACCTTCTACCACGAAAAGACCTAGTTCATTACGGTATTTTTTTTGTTGGAGCTTTTGTATAATTTTCTGTTGATTTTTGCTTAGCATATTGGGATATAAATAATCGCAAGGCAAATATACAATTATTTTTGAAAAAATAGTATCTTTGCAAAAATATTCATCACTATGAAATACTACCTTATCGCTGGTGAAGCCTCTGGCGATTTACACGGAGCAAACCTGATGCGAGCATTACAACAGATAGATCCTGAAGCGGAATTTCGCCTTTGGGGAGGTGATCGTATGGAAGCCGTTGGGGGAAAGCTCATCAAACATTACCGCGATTTGGCTTTTATGGGGTTTTGGGAGGTAATAACTAACCTTAAAACAATTCTTCGAAATATTGATTTTTGCAAACGAGATATCACACAGTTTCAACCCGATGCACTTATCTTCATTGATTACCCTGGATTTAATATGCGTATTGCTAAGTGGGCTAAGGAAAAAGGGATTCCTACCCATTATTACATCTCTCCTCAGATATGGGCTTGGAAAGAAAACCGAATTAAAGCCATCAAAAGGGATGTGGATGCAATGTATGTCATTCTACCTTTCGAAAAGGATTTCTATGAGGGCAAGCATCAATATCCTGTACACTTTGTAGGACATCCTCTGTTAGATGCTATTGCAGCTCGTAAGGAGGTAAGTGAGGAGATATTCAAAAAAGAAAATGGTTTAGATGAGCGTCCTATCATTGCTTTGCTCCCTGGTAGCCGTAAGCAGGAGATTGCCAAAATGCTATCAGTAATGCTCTCAGTGGTGGGGAGTTATCATCAATATCAATTCGTTATCGCAGGGGCGCCTTCCTTAGGATATGATTTTTACAAACAATTTATCAAAGAAGAGAATGTACATTTTGTTACTGGAAAGACCTATGACCTGCTCTCTCACGCCCACGCAGCCTTAGTTACCAGTGGTACAGCTACCTTGGAGACTGCGTTGTTCAACGTTCCCGAAGTGGTTTGCTATCGAGGCAATTGGATTTCCTACCAAATAGCCAAGCGGGTAATTAGCCTAAAATATATTTCCTTGGTCAATCTGATTATGGATGCTCCCATAGTTACTGAACTCATTCAGGGTGAGCTCAATACAAAGAATCTAAAAACAGAATTAGAGAAACTTCTAAATTCTGAATACAGAGCCCAGCTCCTCAAAAATTACAAAACATTACGAGAAAAATTGGGCAATGAAGGCGCCAGCGAGCGGACGGCATCACTTATCCTCAATTCTCTACAAAAATAGCTTCTAAAATTTCTTATTCAACAGCAAAACTATGTGCAGAAAAATACGTATCTTTGCACTCCTATTTGTAGCTTTATAATGATGAAAAAGATTTCTTTTATCCTTTTAGGAACTCTATTAGGAGCTTGCTCGAACTCCGCCCCTACTCTTCTGGGAGATTGGCAATTAGCAGGTATTAATAGTAATGGAAAAGTTATTCCTCTTAATCCTTGTTCTAAGCAGAATTATTTTTCTTTTCAGAAAGATTCTGTAATATGCCACACTTTTTTCAATAGAGAAGGTTGCCAAGAAGATGTTTTTTCCTTATCTTACACAGCCACTAAGGATAGCCTGAAACTTATCAATAAAATAGGTCGCCCAGAGAACAGTTCCTATCTTATAAAAGGAGATTCTCTTTTTCTTAAAGAAAGTAATAAAATTCAAGGAAAAGAATTTATTACAGAAACTATCTTCATAAGGAAAGAAAAATAGTCTATTCACTAAGAATGGCATACTTTTTGCGTGTTTGTTAAGTATGAGACTATTCATTTTATTTTTCTTTTTTATATCTTTTTTCTCTGTATATGGGCAACCTGAAAACCTCTCTTCAGGAAGGCTTTATGTTGCTCCTAAGAAGGAAGCTCCTTTGCAACCAAAATCCCCTGAAAAATCCTATTCACCTGTGGTGGATTCTTGGTTAAAAAACTATCAGAAGCCTCTGTCTTTTTCTTCAGAGGAAAAAGGAGTGGATTTTACAGGACAATATAAAAAACAATATGCTCAGAGAGAGTTTCAGCTTCCTGAATCTGTAAGAGGGGATACTAAGGAAAATGAATATGACCTATCTTCTCTCAAGGGAGACAAGTCCTACGGAAATTATAGTAGCAACGCCAATGCTGTGGGTATTTTTTGTAGGGATTACGCTAATGTAGATGGAGATTTAGTAGATGTGTATCTCAATGATGAACTTTTTATCAGTAATGTATATCTTACTGGAAACTTTCAACAACTACATATCCCCCTGAAAATAGGATTTAACAAGATAGAAATAAAAGCTGTAAATCAGGGGCTTTATGGACCTAATACAGCTCATTTTCAAGTTATTGATGAAAACAATAACGTCTTGATTAATGAAACTTGGGCATTACTTACGGGTTACAAAGCTCGCTTCGTTATTGTTAAAGACAAATAAGAAAAAGACCTAAAAATCTTTTGTTGTTTGAAATTTTTTTGTACCTTTGCTCAGGATTTAATTGTCATTTAGTAACATCTAATACACAATGAAAAAAGTAATAAGCATAACACTTTCTGTTCTGCTTCTGCTGATAGCTTTTCAGCAGACATTACTTCTTATTCATTATAATTTGAACAAAGATTATATAGAAAAAATATATTGTGTAAATAAAGAGAACAAGCAACTTCATTGTCACGGAAAGTGCCATCTTAATAAAAGTATAGAAAAAACCTCTGAAACCACAGATAAGGTTCTTAACCTGAAGTCCATAGAGCTTATCCCCATAGCTCCTATAGCCTTGGAGATCCCCTACTTCCCAGAGGATGAATTACCTCCTTTCTTCTTTAAAGAACAATTGCTTACTCATAAAACGATTAATAAGCAAATGAGACCTCCCATTGCTTAACTTCTCAAAGAGAGTTTCTTACTCTCATTTTCCACCTTTTTAGGATATTTCCTAAGGCATTTCTTACATAAAGTATTGCCACTGAACAGTATTGCCACATTTTTTGTTCCTTTTTGTAAGTAAAAGGGCTTTAATAAGCTTCCCTTTAGTGAAATATCTATATCTTTTTAAAACAACCTATTTAAAATATTAAAAAATTACTCGTTCTTAGAACAGTAATCATAGAGCGAGTAATTTTTTTATCTCATTATAATCTAGCAGGTAAAATCACCTGCTGGAAAGCTATACCCTATTCATATATATTATAGCGCAAATTTCAATAATTATTACTAACTTTATTAAAAATGAAAAATTCAAAAATAGTATTCTCTACAATAATAGCAAGTCTTGCTCTTTTCTCTTGTACTAAAAAAGAAGAAACTCCTACTTTAGAAACTCCTACTTTAGGAAACACCACTTTAGAATTTCAAAATATTATTGGAAGTAACCCAATAGAATTAGGAGCAGATGCCTCTACTGCCAAATCGTATATCTCTAATAATCAAAATTTAAAATTCTCTGAAATAAAATACATTATCAGTAACATTCGATTGGTAAAGACAGATGGCTCGACTATATCATACAATGTTGATAACCTCGATACAGGTGCTTTTGTCTTGAACCAATCCAATCCTGAATCTTTAAAACTTCACTTAAGTGACTTACAGACAGGAGCGTACAAAGAAATTCTATTCGATTATGGTATTCGCAAAGAATTAAATCATCTTGATGAATCCAGATTTCCTAAATTCTATAAAGAAGCTGGCAAGAATGATTCTAGAATGCATTGGGAATGGGGAAAAGGATATCGTTTTACAAAAATAGAGGGATTTTGGGGTAATGATAACAAGGTTTTATCTGTTCATACAGGAAGTACAATCAAAGATAGAGATACCAAAGCAATTGGTGTAGATGCTTGCCGTACAGTAAAGCTCGTTCTTCCCAAAAATCTAGAAGTTGGTAGCAATCCTTCTCTAGTTGTTATAGCAGCTGATTTTGACAAACTATTAAATGGCTCTCAGAAGATTACATTAGTTGAGGAAGACGAAGATGGAGAAGCTCAGAATAATGAATATCAAGCAACACCCAACACACATACAGCCTTGCAAATGATAGGCTTCATTAATAATCTGGCTGGAGATAACCAAACAAACACTACTGGAATGTTCCGTATTAAAGAAGTGAAATAGAGATATGCTTAAATCCTATTTTTTAAGATGTTTATTTCCGCTACTTTGCTTCTCTTGTCAGCCAAAAGAAGATGAATCTATATCTATAGACAACCCTAAGATAGAACTTAAGAAACCTAGTAATTTTCCTGATTTTGACGCCTATAATTTAAGGACAAATGCCCCTACCAAGATAGGAGTCCTCATAGGAGAAAAATTATTCTATGACCCACAACTCAGCAGGGACAATACCCTTTCTTGTGCTTCCTGTCATATCAGAGAATTTGCCTTTGCAGACAAGAACCCACAAGCTATAGGCACTGAAGGGAGAATAGGACTTAGGAATACCCCGCCTATACAGAATATGATTTTTCTTAATACTTATATGTGGGACGGAGCTGTCATAGACCTTAAGGATCAGCCTATTATACCTATTATTACTCACGAAGAAATGGACTCTTCTATTGAGGAAGTTCTTAAGAAAATAGAAAAAAATGACACCTATAAAGAACTCTTCAAAAAGGCATACCCTAATGGTAAAATTACCTCTGAGCGTATCCTAGAAAGCTTAGCTCAATATATGTTCACCTTAATCTCTGCCAATAGTAAGTATGATAAGGTAATGCGGAATGAAGGAATGTCTTTCTCTACAGAGGAACAGAAAGGATATGCTATATTCCAACAGAAATGCGCCTTATGCCACAAGGAACCCTTATTCACAGACCAGTCCTTACGGAACATAGGTTTTCCTAAGAACCCCAATAGAATAGAGGAGAAAGGAGAAGCTAGAGTTTCTGGTAAAATAGAGGATCTTTACAAATTTCGGGTACCTACCTTGAGAAATATAGCTGTTACTGCTCCCTATGGAGATCACGGGCAGTTTTCTTCCTTGGAAGAAGTGCTTCTTTTCTTTGATCACGGAGTTGAAAATGATGAAAATATAGATTCTTTTCTTAAAGAGAATAATTATAGAATCCCTCTTTCTCAAGAAGAACAGAGAGCTCTCATTTCATTTCTAAATACCTTAACTGATAACGAATTTTTAAATCTACAATAAAAAACATTAAGAATAATGAAAAAATTATCTATTATCGCAATTCTTTTGCTTATGGTGAGCCTCTTCTCCCAATGCAAAAAAGAGGATGAACAAGCTCCTATTAAGGATTTTACTCTGGCTAAAACAGCACTCTCATTAGCAAAAGAAACCCAAGAAAGAATTTCCATTACCTCTGGAAATGGAAATTACACCATCTCCCAACCCGAAAATGGTAAGCTCATTGCTGAAGTCTCTTTGGTCAATAATAACACCGAATTATTAGTAAAATCGATCGCTGAAGGAAGTATCTCTGTGGAAATCACGGACGTTCTTTCTAAAAAATCTGTAAAATTAGAGATTCTTGTTCTCTCTAAAGTAACAGCTCAGGACTACGAACTAAGTCAAGACAAAAAGACTTTAATCCAATGGAAAAACACTACCACTAAAGCGCTTGATATGAATACTATTGAGGAACTTAAGGGAGTTACTTCCATCGAAAAAGATGCTTTCAGAGGTAATGAAAGTATTGAATTTGTTATATTCAACAATAATCTTACCTCCATTGGAAATCGTGTATTCTACAATTGTAAAAATTTAAAAGAAGTACGTATTCCTGATAGCGTAACTACTTTAGGAGGAGCTTCTTTCTCAGGATGTGAGAACCTCGAAAAAGTAAATCTTCCTAAAGGATTAACCTCAATTGAAGCGGTAACTCTTTATAACTGTCACAAAGTCACAGAAATTATTATCCCTGAAGGCGTTACTAAAATTGATTGGAATGCTTTTTCTGGTACAGGGGTTAAGGAACTCGTATTCCCTGCTTCTATTGAGAGCCTCGATACTAATGTGGTAGCTTTCTGTAAGAAATTGGAGAAGATGACCTTTAAGGGAAATACTCCTCCTTCTATTAAATACAATTCTCTAAGAAGAAACGTAGAAGAACCTACCCTAAAGATATATGTTCCTAAAGGAAAAAAACAAACTTACATTGAAAGTTCCAGATACTGGAAAGATTTTGAAGATTTTATTGAAGAATTCTAATTATATCATATGAAAAAAATATCTATTATCACAATTTTTTTGCTTATGGTGAGCCTCTTCTCCCAATGCAAAAAAGAGGATGAACAAGCTCCTATTAAGGATTTTACTCTGGCTAAAACAGCACTCTCATTAGCAAAAGAAACCCAAGAAAGAATTTCCATTACCTCTGGAAATGGAAATTACACCATCTCCCAACCCGAAAATGGTAAGCTCATTGCTGAAGTCTCTTTGGTCAATAATAACACCGAATTATTAGTAAAATCGATCGCTGAAGGAAGTATCTCTGTGGAAATCACGGACGTTCTTTCTAAAAAATCTGTAAAATTAGAGATTCTTGTTCTCTCTAAAGTAACAGCTCAGGACTACGAACTAAGTGAAGATAAAAAGACTTTAACCAAATGGAAAAACACTACCACTAAAGCACTTGATATGAATACTATTGAGGAGCTTAAGGGAGTTACCTCTATAGCTAATGAACTCTTCTCTGGCAATGAAGCTATTGAATACATTATTCTTCCTAACGGACTTACTTCTGTAGGAGAACAGGTATTTATAGATTGTATAAATCTCAAAAAAATAACCATTCCTGAAACGGTAACTCAGATAGGAAGAGGTGCTTTCGGTAGCTGTAAGAAATTGGAAAAAGTAACTATTCCCAAAGGTATTACTGAAATTCCTGATACTGTATTCTACGAATGTACAAGCTTAACGGAAATTATTCTCCCTGAAGGCATCAAAACCATCGGATATAATGCCTTTAGCCTAACTCCTATTAAAGAAATTATTTTTCCTGAATCAATAACACAGTTTGACACAGCAGTTGTAGAATGGTGTGAAAAGTTAGAAAAGATCGTATTCAAGGGTGCCACTCCTCCTGTTATCCAGTACGATTCCTTGAAGAGAAAAGTAGAGGAACCTCCTCTCAAAATATATGTTCCTAAAGGAAAAAAACAGGCTTATATAGATAGTTCGGAAGAGTGGAAAGAGCTTGAAAGCCTCATTGAAGAAAGCAAATAATAATCCTTTCTATCTTAAGATAATTGCTTCCTCTCAATAGTGTGTAATGCTCGTACATAGTCTGTACGAGCATTCTTATCCATCTAACACAAAATCGCTAATAATGAATATATTTTATAAAATATCAGCCTTTTTACTCATCGTATCCTGCTCTAAGGATAACTCCGCTCCTACCCTACCTACAGAACCCAATACAAGGATTAACCTCTCGATTCCTTCTAATTTTCCTCCTCTAAATCCTTTTATAGAGAATGCTTACCCTACCCAATATGGTGTAAAACTAGGAGAAAGACTCTTTCACGAAGCACGCCTCAGTACAGATAATTCTATCTCTTGTGCCACTTGCCATATACGAGGATTAGCCTATGCCGATAGGAATCCGAGAGCTATTGGAGTAGCAGGACGAATAGGACTCCGTAACACACCTCCTATCCAGAATCTTGCTTTTCTTACATTTTATATGTGGGATGGGGCTGTTATAGACCTTAAGGAACAACCTGTAACTCCCATTGTTACACACGAAGAAATGGATTCTTCTCTTCTGGAGGCAAAAGAAAAGCTCAAAGATGACCCTTATTATCAGAAAGCATTCTCGTTGGCTTTTGGGGATTCTCAAATAACAGGAGAGCGTATCCTCAGCAGTATTGCCCAATTTATGTATACACTTATCTCTGCCAATAGTAAGTATGACCGTGTAACACGAGATCACACAGAAAGTTTTACTGCTCTGGAACAGAGAGGGTTTGACTTATTCCAAGAAAAATGCGCTTCGTGCCACCAAGGAGCTCTTTTCACAGATGAATCCTTTAGGAATATTGGCTTCCCCAAGCATCCTGACCAAGTAGAAGAAGTAGGGAGAGGAAGGGTAACAGGGAGCCTAGATGATCACTATCGGTTCCGTGTCCCTAGCCTCCGCAATATAGAATATACGGCTCCTTATGGTAGTTTTGGGCAGTTTTCTTCCCTAAAAGAAGTGCTGGATTACTTATCCTCTGGAGTAGAAAATGATACAAATTTAGACCCTATTTTAAAGAATAATGGAAGGAAAATTCCCCTTACAGAAGAAGACAAAGAAGCTCTTATTGCCTTTATGAAAACACTCAGTGACCCCAAATTTATCGGTAGGAATTAGGTTTTTATTTTAATATTTTCTGAAAAATCTGACTTAGTTATAAGTCAGGTTTTTCTATCCTCTTATTTTTTCTAAACAACTTCATCACTGATAAGAATTTATCCCTATTTTTGCACTAAAAAACCCTCTCATAGGAAACGATAATTCATCTTATGAATATAAATATTGAAGATTTCAGTCTTACTAATTTCAATTCTTCTGTTGA
>NZ_CAURLX010000017.1:0-38384 GCF_963525585.1 uncultured Capnocytophaga sp.
ACTACTACTTACTGGAATATACTGACTTGAAGGGCAACCGCCAAGAGAAATCAGGATGGTTATACCTTAAGGTAGATTAATATAATAAGAGGCTGTCTCAAACAATTTTGGGACAGCCTCTTTTTTATAAGATAAGGGATTATTCCTTAGCCGACCATTCTATTTTTCTAGAAATAAACATTACTATGGCAAGAATAACAAATAAGCCTATACTGCCTACTAATAGGGCGTAATTTTCAAGTTGGATAATTACATAGATAAATCCATATAAAGCATTCAAAGAAGCGAAAATAAAGGCTGGAAATCGCTTATTTTTGAGGATAGCTATGGAGTAAAGGCTAATAAGACCTATTGTCATCACAGAGGAAATAAGATAGGCTAAGTTAAAGCTACTATGTTCTGTAATTGAAATCAGTAGGGTATAGAATAGGACAAGAGCTAAACCAATCATTGCATACTGAAAAATATGGATCTTAATTTTACTGATAGTTTGTATTAAGAAGAATATTAAGAAAGTAAGTCCAATAACTAGAAATCCATATTTTGTAACACGGTCATTCTGTTGATATTCATCCACAGGGATTACAAAATTTACCTCAAAGGCATAGGGACTAATTCGAGGAAGTTCTCCGAAGGCTTGTTGCGAAAAAGGACGATTGATATGCAACACACGCCAAGAGGCAGTAAATCCATTGGAGGTAATTTGCTTCTGATCAGGTAAGAAATTTCCTACAAAGCTAGGACTTGCCCAATTGGAAGAAATGGTGCTTTCTGTAGTTTTTCCAATAGGAACAATAGCTATATTCTTGCTACCATCATACTCAATAGAAAAAGAAAAATTAGGGTTTTTCAAGACTTCTTCCATACGAATGAATCCTGTTTCTAGTGAAGCAATGGTGCTACTGAGTTCGTTGTAGTAGTATTCTTCTTCATTATTCTGATAAGGAGAGGTATTATAGGTATAGCTCTCCCGGTCATCTTCATTATAGATAGGTTCAAAAGGGTAGGATGCCCCTGCTAGTTCTATGGTTACACCATTCTTGATACTAGAGAGGTTGGTCGTACGAATAAGGATAGAGGCTTTATCCCATTCTACATCTTCTTGTGGAATGCCTTTGATAGAGAAATCAGGGGTTGTGTACTTACCCGTAAAGTTCATTGTAGCATTGAATACAACCGATTCATAATTATTACGCTTTTTCACCTCGGTTTCTACTTCAGAAGTATTCTTAAGCTCCTCTGGGAAGAAGTAAGCGTAGGATGTCTTGAAACTAGTTCGCTTGGTATCCAAATAAATTTTATAAGGAATCTTTAGGATAGGTCCATAGAAGAAGATGGCTCCTCCCCATTTTTCATCAATTTCTTGAATAACACGCTCTTGGCGGTGTTTCCTTTCTCTGACTAGGTCTTTTACAAAAGCCAGAGGAATGAGTAATAATAGCGTTAGTGTTCCGATGAGGAGCATACGGAAAGTGTTCGATTGCAGTAAGTTTGCAAAGGCTGATTTTTGGTTGGGTGTGTTCATTATCTAATAAATTAAATGATTAACAATTTTAAAAGTACTTTGTTTTTCAAAGTAAAAAGCAAAAATAAAAATCCAGCTAATCGCTAAGTTGGATAATTCTTTCTAAGGCGTCTAAGTGCTCTTGGAAGGCTTTTTTTCCTTTTGGAGTAGCTTTGTAGCAGGTATTGCTTTTCCGGTCGATAAAGGTCTTCTCCACTACAATATACTCCTCATTCTCAAGGGCGCGGGTATGGCTAGCCAAGTTACCGTCCGTAACGCCCAAGAGTTCCTTCAGGGTGTTAAAGTCGGCACTTTCATTGACCATTAGTACCGACATTATTGCCAATCGGATACGATGGTCAAAAGTTTTATTAATATGTGCTAAAAGAGACTTCAATTTATGGTGTCTTAACTAATTCCTTTTTGGTCTGATATAGAAATTCTTATCACTTAAAATATTAGTAATCATATATTTCCCTTTGTTATTTTTCTTCAATTGATAATCTACGCAAGTTTTCTTCTTTTCCCAGTCAGAAAGCAAAAAACATACTCTATATCTATCATTACCTAAAGAGGTAATTTTCAAACTGCGATTAAGAGTTTTTGCTTCATAGTCTTGTGCTTGTATAAAAGGGTCATATTCTGGTGAATTATCTTCGCGAGAGGGAGAAAATACTTTATTGAACAATTCCTTAGATACATATTTTAAAAATTGCTCTTCTTTCCATGAATTATCATCATATATTACCTTGTAAAACTCCTTCAAAGTAGCGATAGCCTTTTGGGTATCTGTATCATTGGTTTGCGCTTTTAGGCAGAGCCCTCCTATGAGGAATAATAGGGTTGTAATAAAAAATTTTGTCTTCATAGTATATTTATTATCCATCCCATCCTATGTGGGTGATTTCTTTTCCTTCGAGGTCTATTTCTAACAAATGATCAGTGTAAATATCTGCTGCTTCTACATTGGCAAAGAACCCTTTTTCCCCTACTTCTACTCTCATACGATATACCTCTAGGGTGTCATACCAATTATCGTCAGCTTTAGGGAAAACGTCATAGTTTTTAAATTCATTGTTAAAGCTATCGATAATGACTTCTTTAGCAGTAGCGAACCATTCTAAGTATTCTTTTATTTTCAAAAAACATTCTTCAAAGGTAATTTGGGCGTTGATAAATAACTCAAATCTGCTACCTTTTAATTTTTTATTGAAAACGAGTATTTTTTCACGCTGTATCTTATACTGATGCCCCAATTTTGTTGCTTTTTTTAGGGAAAAATCCTCTTTTTCAAAAGGTTTTTGCTCTCGTTTGCCTCTTAATTTGCGAATGTCCTTAATACAAAAAGTATTTTTATGCGTTTTGGCTTTGTCTTCCAAAACTAATAGTTTGCTTTTCTCCTTATAATTAGTAGTATCTGCAATGCGTAAGAAAGTCTCATAAGCTGAGAGGTGATATTCTAATAAGGTGTAAGTATCAGTAAGGATACGCTCCTCTTCCTTGGTACGTTCAGTTTTGGCTTGCAAATCATATAACAAGTCGTAAAGAGCTATCGCTCCTTCGTGATAGTCTGTTGCTTTGCGAAAAGCATTAGAAGCATCAATATAACGTTTTAATACTTCTGTCATTGTTTTATTCTTTTCTATTACGTTCGTATTTGAAGTGCATAATGCTTCCATACAGGATGTGGCACACGCCGAAGCCTATAATCCAGAACAAAAGTCCATACCCTGAAAACTGTACCGCAAACAAGCCTAACACGATTTCAGTAATGCCTAGGTAATGTACATCACCAAAGGTGTATTTGCTCACATTTACACATGCCAATCCATAGAATATCAAGGTCATAGGGGCAAGCAAACCATAATGTCCGTTTTTTAGGAGTAATATACAGAGAATCCCCCCTGTAAGCAGAGGAAGGGCAAAGTTATATAAGGCACGCTTGGAAGTGGCATTGACCAAGGTTTCCCCATTACGTCTGGCTTTGTAAGCAGAAAATAAATAAGCAGTAACTATAGATGCCACTAATACTATTAAGGCAATAGCTATCAATTTCTTGAAAGTATAGCTCTCCAAGATTAGATAGCGCTGATGTAAGTAGTGGTCTTCCAAAATACCAAAGGCAAAGCCTGCTCCAATCAGGGCATACACCCCTGCCAATACTCCTGAGAGCCCACTCAAGGAAAGAAATTGGGTGGATTTACGCATGATCTGCCGTATTTCCTTCAGGTCATCTAAGTATTTACGTTCTTCCATAAGAAAGTACTTTGAAATGCAAAGTAACGATAAATAATTGATATAAACAAATATTTTTTTGATTTTTTTACTCAATACATTTCAGGAGGTGTTCAGGAGTTCTTCTTCAGCAGAGAAGAGCTGGTTAGGGAAAGGTTTCTTGTAAAAATCTATCTTTCAAGGACAAATGAATTTAGGAGTAAAAAGTATTCTTTTAGAGGGTTTCTATAATAGAAATGAAAGTTATATATTTTCTCTATATGAGGAAAAAACTTTCAGAAATTGCTTGAATTTTACAAAAAAAAACGTAAATTCGCGTCACTAATGAACATACAAAGAGATATGAATTTAAAACGATTATTTTCGCTGTTATTGTTTGCGTTAGCAACAGTAACTTTCGCACAACAGACGCGTTCTGGAAGTGTCAAGGACACTTCAGGAAAGCCTGTAGCGGGAGCTAATATAGTGGTATTTGGTACCACTCGGAATGCTCAGACAAATGCTGAAGGGAAGTACTCCATTGTAGCACAAGAAGGAGAAGTGTTACAGTTCACCGCAGCAGGCTATAAGAACTTGGAAATCAAAGTAGCGCTCTCAGCTACTATTGATGCTGTACTGCTTCCGGCTTCCTCTCAAGAGGCAGGAGAAGCTGGAGCCTTAGGGATTAAGCGAGATAAAAATGCGGTAGGGTATGCTACCCAAAAAGCAGAAGCTGACCAAGGACTCTCAGGAAATGTGGCAGGGGTACAAACCTCTACAACCTCCTCAATGGGAGGAAATACCAATGTAACCATTCGTGGGGTAGGGAGTGTTACAGGAAGTAACCAACCTCTAATTGTTATCGATGGAGTTCCTATGGCAACTGTGGGAGATGCTAATAGTAAGTTCGGAGATGCTGCTGGGGATATTAATCCTGAGGACATAGAGTCCGTTACCGTTCTCAGTGGTGGTGCTGCGACAGCTCTTTACGGAAGTCGTGGAGGTAATGGGGTAATTATCTACACTACTAAGTCAGGAAAAGCAGGAAAAACAAGCATTGATCTAAAAACAGGAGTTACTTTTGAAAAACATTACATAGGACCTAAATTACAGAATGAATATGGGGGAGGGGTTACTCCTAGTTTTGACAAATATACAGCTCCTAATGGTACTGTTTATGATGTTCCTAATTATGCCGGGGACCAAAGCTGGGGACCAAAATATGATCCTAACAAAATGCATTTACCTTGGTATGCTTTTGATAAGGAATATCTTCCTGAACATTACCTAAAACCTGTTCCTTGGGTGGCTCCTAAGAATGATATAGAAAAGCTATATAGAGTGGGGGTGAATATATCTAATTCGGTTTCTGTATCACGTTCCGTAGGAGGAACTAACTTGAGATTCTCTCTAGGAAATAATGAAGTTACAGGAATTGTTCCTAATACTAAATTGCAAAAAACAAACTTATCATTTAGCTTTAATTCTACTTTGTCCAAGAAGCTAAAGAGTGAAGGAGGGTTCAACTATATTATTACCACCCGTGATAATCCTGAGAACTCTTATACAATGAAGAACCCAATTGCTAAGACCCTCTATTCTTGGACACACCGTCAGTTGGATATGCAAGAATTGAAGGACTACTATATAGCTCCTGATGGAACACAACGTACTTGGAATAGAACTTCTGCTGAAAATGCTACTCCTAAATTCGCAGATAACTCTTATTGGACTATCTACAAGAATACAAGCAATGACAAGCGTCATCGTTTCTTTGGAAATATAGGATTTACTTATGATTTTACTGATAATCTCTATTGGGTAGGAAAGATCTATGGAGATATCTATGATCTTAATACAGAAGCTCGTGTAGCAGTAGGCTCTAAAGCTTTATCTTCTTATACTACAAATAGTTATACCAATTCAGACTTCAATTACGAAACTCGTTTGCACTATACTCCTAAGTTTAAGAGTAAGAACTACACACTTACAGGATTTGTAGGGCTAGCACGCCGAGAAGGACGTTATCATTGGATAAAAGGAAAAACCAATGGAGGCTTAGTACTTGCTGATTTCTATAACTTAGAAAATAGTAAGGAAACTCCTTCAGCTACCAACTATAGACAATGGAGACGTACCAATAGCGTATTTGGAATGGTTTCTTTCGGATATAAGGGAATGGCTTTCGTAGAGGCAACAGGTCGTAAGGACTGGTTCTCTACTGTGTCTAAGCCTGTATTCTATCCTTCTGTAACAGGGTCTTTCGTATTCACAGGCGCTATGAAGCACAAGCCCTCTTGGCTTTCTTATGGAAAAATTCGTGCCGCTTGGGCTCAAGCGGGGAATGATACCAATCCTTATCAGCTAATTACTTATCCTAGTGTGAACTTGCCTTTTAGAGGAAGCCCTAACTATATGCATACTTATACTGCTAATAATCCTGATTTGGTGCCTGAAATTAAGGAAACTAAAGAGGTTGGTTTGGAATTACGCTTATTCAAAGATCGTATCTCTGCTAATATATCTCTTTATGATATTCTTTCTAAAGATTTAATTATTCCACTTCCTGTGGATGGAGCCAATGGATATGTAGCCAAATATATCAATACAGGTAAGATGTCTAACAAAGGGATAGAGGTGTCTCTTTCAGCAACTCCAGTTAAGATAGGTAATTTCTCTTGGAATGTAAGCTGGAATTTTGCAAAGAATGATAATAAATTATTACAACTTTATCCAGGAACCACTCGTTATAAAATCACTAATGATAGCTCAGCTCTAGTTTCTTTATATGCAATAGAAGGACAGCCTTACGGACAGCTTTTCGGAAGAGATTATGTGTACGATGATGCAGGAAATAAGGTAATTGAAGCCAATGGTAAGTATGCTACATCTGAGCAAAAGCCTTTAGGAACTATTATTCCTGATTACACAATGGGCTTGAAGAACTCTTTCAAGTATGGTCCAATGAGCCTTTCTTTCTTATTTGACTTCCAAAAAGGAGGAAAATATTTTGCTAACACTTATATGTTAGGTATGTATACAGGTTCTTTCCAAGAAACTGTTCAGAATGGAATCCGTGATAATGTTAGAAGAGACGGTATTACTCAGCAAAGAGGGGTAATCCTCAATGGAGTGGTAAGAGGAACAGGGCAACCTAACCAAAAGATTATTTCTCCTAAAACTTTTGGGGAACTATTCTACAAAGGGGTAGATGCACAGAATATTTTTGATGCTACTTACTTAAAACTTAGAAATGTAACCCTTACCTATGAGGTACCTCTTCCAGAGAAAAAACACATCAAAGGTTTGAATATATCTTTATTCGGAAACAACCTTTGGACTACAGGACTTTCTTGGGATGGTATGGATCCTGAAATCGCCGCTTCTAATAAGGGATTGGGAGAAACTTCCCTACCTTCTACTAGAACATTCGGAATGAGTCTAGGATTGAAATTATAATAATAAATTAAAATAGACAACAAATGAAAAATATATTTTTGACGTTCTTGACAGGAGCTTCTCTATTCCTTACCAGTTGTGAGAAAGACTTTGAAGAGATAAATACGAATCCTAACAAGCCAAAAACATCCCTCTCCTACGCATTGTTCAATGGAGGTAACAAATGGTTTATGGATTATACCAGATACTATACAACTTCTGGGAAGCTGATTCGTTCTTGGATGCAATATACAGCTCAGGATACTTATACAAAGGAAAGTCGTTTCTTATATAGTGACTATTCTGGAGACTATATTTGGCGTTTTGCCTATCAAGTAGCTGGGCAGTATAAGGAAATTATAGAACTTAATACAGATCCTAAAACACAGGCAAAAACAGCTACTTACGGTAATAATGATAACCAGATAGCTGCCGCTCGTATTATGATGGGCTATGTAATGAGTATGCTAACAGAAACCTTTGGAGATATTCCTTATTACTCTTGGCACGGAAAGGATAATCCTAAGTTCCAAGCCTTACAGCTTGATAAATACATCTCTCCTGAGTATGCCTCTCAAGAAGATATCTATGCAGATATGCTTGCAGACCTCAAGGAAGCTGTAGAGCAAATCAGAACAACCGACCCTACTACAGGAAGAGCTATTACCAACGTATTCACTGCAGGAGATGTAATCTTCGGAACACCTCAAAAGATGAGAAAATTTGGGAATTCCTTACGCTTACGTATCGCAATTCACCTTTCTGACGTGGAAGATAATAATCTAAAGCAACTAGCGATAAACACTATTCGAGAAATTGTAAATAATCCTACAGTTTACCCTGTAATGGAGTCCAATGCCGATACGGTAGAACTGATGTATGAAAACAATGATACCAATCCTTCTCCTATCTACAAAAATTATTTCGTAAATAGAAGAACAGATTATTCTCCAGCCAATACTTTCGTAGATATCCTAAAAGGAACCAGAGGTAGCTTCGGTCAGGACCCTCGTTTGCAAAAATACTTTGCTCCTATAGGACATACTAAGTATCAGGTAAGAGCAGGAAACTATCGTGAGGAATCTGATATTAATAAGTACAAAGGAATGACCTATGGAATAGATGAGGAATATAGTGACTCTCAGTTTGATTCCGAAAAAGGAGTTTCTCTTTTCAGTAAGAAAATTCTCTCAGCTGATTATGCAGAAGTGCTTATGGAGTATTCTGAAGTATGTTTCTTACTCTCTGAAGCAAAGTATATAGTGAATGGAACTTGGGATCAGACCTCATATGAAAAGGGAATCAGAGCTTCTATGGAAAAATGGGGCGTTTCCTCCTCAGATATAAGCGCTTACCTCACTCGTATTGCTTCAGCAGGACTTCAGGCGAACCAAGAGAATGTAATTACTCAGAAGTATATTGCCCTATATATGAATCCTAATGAAGCTTGGACAGAATATCGCCGTACAGGATATCCTAATATGCTTATTAAGCACGGAGAAACAGTGCCTTTGAATAAAAATATTGGAGGAATGACCTCTTATGTATTTACTTCTTTAGTAGCCGAGCTTACCGATATCCCTGCAAGACTTCAGTATTCTACAGAAAACAAAAATATCAACTTCTATAATTATAGAAAAGCCCTTGAAGCGATGGGAATGAGTGAGGATTCTATGGCTAAGAAACTTATTTTTGCAAAACGATAATAAAATAAATCAGTCTTAAAATTAATTTTGAATAAAAAATGAAAAATATCAAAACACTTTTTGCAATAGCTATAGCCACAGTAGCACTTTCTTCTTGCAATAAGGAAAGTTCATTTGATTACACTATTCCTCCTACTGTACAGGATGCAGGAAAAGTAACTTTACAGTTCGAGAACTATGTAGGAAATGAAGCATTACAGCTCAACCACGCATATACTTCGAATGGTCAGTCTATTTCATTCTCTGAAGTGAAATATGTAATTACTAATATTGCAATGATTAAGGAGAATGGAGACCAAGTGGTCTATAATTGGGACAACCTTAATAAGGCAGGTTATATCATTGACCAAGCCGAAGAAGCCTCCCGTACTTTTGTGCTAGATACAATGGCAGCAGCTAAGTACAAATCTATTAGGTTTGGATTAGGCGTTAAGAAGGATTTAAACAGCCTTACTACTGCACAGCGAAAATCAGCTGATTTCTATACTCGTACGCAAACAAAAGGAATGCAATGGTCTTGGGCAGATGGTTTCCAATTTGCAAAGTTCGCAGGAACTTACGGAACCAATAATGATGAGCTTTCTATCCTTATAGGAAGTGGTAAGAAAGGCAAAAAGCTTAAAACTAGCTGGAATAGTAATGAGGATAGAGATGCTTTCCGTTATGTTACTCTTGACTTGCCTACTCGCCCTACTCTAGCCAAGGACGGTACTCTTAAGATTGTTATCAAAGCCGATTTGGATAAGATTCTTAATGGAGAAAATCGAGTAACCCTTAGTGAAAAAATCCCTGCTGATCAGGATAACTTGGATAAGATGTTCCCTATTGTTAATAACATAGGAGGTCGCCAGGATGTTAATGGAAAAGCTATAATTGTAAAGAAAGTAGGTAGTACAACCGAAAATCTGGAAGGGCTTGTTAGCTCTCCAGCCAATAAAACAGGAATGTTCTCTGTTCTTAATGTGCAGTAAAATTTCTATTCTTATGATAGAGAGGCTGTTCCTTGTGGAATAGCCTCTCTTTATCTAGAACATTTAATATTTTTAGATTTCTGGTAAAAAATAAATAATTTTTTTGTGGAATATTCTCAGAATAATTGTATCTTTGCCTCTTGAAATGACACTTCTTAATACCAATGAATTCAACCCTTTTCTATTCAAAAATACTTCTTTTTGGAGAGTATGGAATTATCAAAGATTCTAAAGGATTAGCCATCCCCTATAACTCTTATAATGGGACTCTCAAGAAAAAACCTGTAACCTCATTACTTCCTTCTGAACAGGATTCCAATGCTTCTTTAGCTAGATATGTACTATACTTGAAAGAGATATCCCAAACACAAGAGCCTTTAGTTCGGTTTGATATAGAACGCTTAGAACAGGACATACAAGAGGGAATGTTTTTTGATAGTAGTATTCCTCAGGGCTATGGAGTAGGAAGTAGTGGCGCCTTGGTAGCGGCAATCTATGATACTTATGCGTTGGACAAGATAAAGACTTCTCAGGCTCTTACCAGAGAACTTCTCCTGAAGCTTAAGGAGATATTTGCCCTAATGGAATCATTCTTTCACGGGAAATCCTCAGGGCTAGATCCGCTCAATAGTTATCTGAGTATCCCTATACTGATTAATTCAACTAACCGAATAGAAACAACAGGTATTCCGACGCCTTTTGAAGAGGGCAAAGGAGCAGTTTTCCTTCTGGATAGTGGTATGATAGGCGAGACGGCTCCTATGGTGGAAATTTTTATGGAAAAAATGAAGAATGAAGGATTCCGTAAGATGCTTAAGAACCAATTTGCTAAATATACAGATGCTTGTATAGATAATTTCTTGCAAGGAAACTTTAAATTATTGATAACCAATGTAAAGAAACTCTCAAGGGTAGCCTTAAGTCATTTTAAGCCAATGATACCCAAGCAGTTTCACGCTCTTTGGCAACAAGGAATTGATACAGGGGATTATTATCTAAAGCTTTGTGGTTCAGGGGGCGGAGGATATATATTGGGCTTTACTCCTGATTATCAGCGTGCTAAAAAAGCTCTAGAAGGACATAAGTTAGAACTAGTATATCGTTTCTAGTCCTATGGAGAAGCTAACTTCAGAACAATTAGGTCGCCTTACAGTGGAAGACTTCAAGAAAACCTCAAAAATTCCACTTTCTTTAATCTTGGATAATGTGAGGAGTCTTAATAATATAGGTTCAATTTTTAGGTCAGCAGATGCTTTCCTGATACAGAAAATATATCTCTGTGGGATTACGGCTTGCCCTCCTCATAAGGAAATTCACAAAACCGCTTTAGGGGCAACAGAAAGTGTCTGTTGGGAGTATGTAAAAGATATTTTTGAATTGTTAGAACGATTGCAACAAACCCATACAGAAATCATTGCTTTAGAGCAAGTTACAGGGGCTACTTTGTTACAGGATTTCTTCCCTGAAAAAGGAAAGCAATATGCGCTTATTCTAGGAAATGAAGTAGATGGGGTACAACAAAAGGTCGTTTCCTTATGTCATAAAGCTATTGAAATTCCTCAGTTTGGTACCAAGCATTCCCTTAATATTGCTGTGAGTGCGGGGATTGCCCTTTGGGATATAAGTGCAAAGCTCAGGAGCTTATAGGCTTTCTTATTTTAGTTCTTGGACAGATTTTATAGTGGCTTTCTCAGAACAATTCTCTACAATAATCTCAAGGGTTACTCCTTGACTATTTTTCCCTTCAATAACATATGAACGACATTTGCTATGGGTGTCGCTACGTTTGAAATCTACTTCTCCATCCTTGAAGATAGGGGAAAAGTCTTCTACTTTATATCCTTGAATTTCAGGAGATAGTTCTATAGGTTTATTACGTAAGTCCTTAAGTACTCTACAGTTAGGAAGATAACAGAATTCCACACCCTTCTTCTGGAAAAAGAAAAAAGTAATAACAGCTCCTATAGAAAGACCTATAAGGAATAAGCCTAATTTTCTCAGTAAGTTCATAATATATTATTCAATGTGCTGTATGATAGAGAGTTCTCGTGTAGTATCATCAAGAGTACTAAGGGAGATAACTGTATAATGTTCAGGAAGTAGGGAGGGAATACGCTCAGCCCATTCTACAAAGCACCAATGGGCTTCTTCCCAATATTCCTCAATGCCAAAATCTAAGGCTTCTTGTTCTTCTTCAATGCGATAAAGGTCAAAATGAAAGAGCTTTCTACCAAGAGCATCCCTATATTCATTAACTAAGGAAAAAGTAGGGCTTGTGATAGGATCTTTTACTCCCAATTCTTGGCAAATAGCCCTGATAAGAGTGGTTTTCCCCGCTCCCATCTCCCCTTGAAAGAGAATCACAGGGGCTGAGAGGGGGAATACATCTCTTATAAGTTCTTGAGCTACATTTTCTATTTGAGAAAGTGTATATTGCATATTTTTTATAGATAAGCTCCTCCGAAACGAACTCCAAAGAAGAAATTCAGCTCTTTTGCACTCTTGTTAGTAAGGAGGTTACTTAGGATACTATGAGACCCAAAAGTAAGGGGACCTACTCGGAAAGCGGGACCTACAGTAAGAGCACTTACACTATTGTAGCTAATAGGAAGATAAACACCAAATGTATAGTTTTCCCAACGAGGTGTAAGGGTAATATCATTAGCATAACGTGCATTATATTCATTTTTGCTAACCACATTCAATTGGGTAGAGAGGTTAAGATAAACTCCTTCTGTAAAACGATAATCAGCATTGATATTCAAAGTGGTAGGTAGGGAAGAATTGAATTTTTCGCCTTCTAGGTTTGTTTTGAGTCCAGAAGAAAGTCTGTCAAGGCTTTCTTGCATATTTTTAAGGTTGATATCTTGGTTTATGAGTCGGTAAGTGAAAGATTCTTTGTTGGTTGTATAGCTAAGGCGTCCTAAATCCAGTAAGGAAACACCTACTTTGAAATTATAAGGGATATGTCCATCACAGTTAGGGCAACCATCTTCACTATACTCATAGATGAAACCTAGGTCAAGTCCTACGGTTGAGGCTTCTCCATTAAGGAAATCACCTACATTAGGATTGTTAATCACACTAAGCCCTCCACTTCTTACTTCAGCAGAGCCATTATTTACGTGAAGGATATAGTCTCCGTTTTGTTCTCTAAGGGTAACATTATTGCTATTGATACCATCGAATCCCATTCTGAAACTTCCAGCACCACGAACGTACTTAAGGGTAGCTCCTACACGGAACAGGTTATAACCATCATTATATACAGTATATCCCCAAGTAGCTCCTACTTCCCAGAAAGCATTTACAAGTAGGTTCATATCATTAATTCCCTGTACATTGTAGTAATTTAGGGGATTGCGAGAGAGTTCTACAGTTCCTGCTTTTAGGAAAGCCTGAAGGAACTTAGCGTCTATATTATCTATATTTGATATTGCTCGCATACGAGTTGTAAGTCCTACAGCGTGTTTTTTATTCACACGGAAGAGGAAAGAGGGACCTAGTACATCAGCTCCTATTCTAGCATTGATAACTTCAGAACTTTCAAGCCCTTTGGTGAATTCACTGAAAGATTTTTCCAAGTCAGTGGAGAATCCCATTGCATTATTTCCAATAGAAGCATCTACAGAAAAGAGGTTGGCATCCCACGGACGAGCTCCTAATACATTGGCAGGATTGGAAATGGTGGTGAAAGTACCTCCATACACACTTGTCCTAAGCCCAGAGAAAGACTGCTGTGCCATCCCTTGAAGACTAGCAAAAGCAAGTAAAGAAAGAACAATTTTTTTCATTGGTGTAATCTCTATTGTTTGATGAGGCAAAAGTATTTAAAAAAAATCAGATTAAAAAATTCTATTCTAATTTTTTTGCGACTTTAACAAAATTTGATTTAATCTAAAATCATTTCAAAAAATATATTTTTTAGATTAATTTTGTTATCTTTGCCTCTCCAAATTTAGGAATTTTCAATAAAAGAACTTATATAAAATAATAAAAAATGGATTTTTTAGAATTAGCTACTACCCGTTATACAACTAAGTCCTATCAAGATAAACGTATAGAAAAAGAGACCATTGAAGCGCTTAAGGAAATACTCCGCTTATCTCCTTCTTCTATCAATAGCCAGCCTTGGCAGTTTCTCTTTGTAAGCGATGAGAAATTGAAAAATGAGTCTCTTGCCAAGCTATCGCTTATGAACGAACAGCGAGTAAAGCAAGCCAGCCATTTGGTGATTTTCAGGGTGATGAGCCCAGCTCTTTTTGAAGAAAAAAGGAGCCAATACATCTCACCATCGGGCTATGCTTTTTATCAGCAACATATGAAGCCTCAAGGAGAGGCATATGTAGCTTCTTGGCTAGCACATCAGGTATATGTGGCGCTGGGCTATTTCCTTACAGCTTGTGCTTCTATGGGGATAGATTCCACTCCAATGGAAGGAATCCTTAAGGAAGAATATGATAAATACCTACCAGATCAAGGATATCATACACTCTTTGCGGTTGCTATAGGCTACCGTGATCCAGAGGATAAAAACCAGCCTACACTGAATCCTAAGAATAGGCTCCCCCTTACAGAAGTCATTAGGGAACTCTAAGCTTTCGGTAGAGTACATACATACCCCATCCCAAAAGGAGTCCAATACATAGCCCTGTGAGGATATCAAAGGGGTAATGTACTCCCAAGTAAAGCCGACTGTAAGAAACCACACTTGCCCATAAAAGTAACCAGCCTAATAGTTTGGGATAAAATGGCTTAAAGAGATTACCGAGAAAGCAAGCTAGTGCAAAAGTATTGGCTGCGTGAGCTGAAAAATAACCAAATTGTCCGCCACAACGGCTAAAGCGAAGTTGTCCATTAATCAGTGGATTATGGCACGGGCGTAACCTATGGAATTGTACTTTGAAAAGATTAGAAAGCTGATCTGTGAGGGTAATCATTAGGGCAATGCATACCATTATCACAAGGAACTGCTTTAAACTATGCCTTTTATAACATAACCAACACAATAAGGCGTACAAAGGAATGGCACTCCATTTGTTGGTAATGAATAACCAAAATCCATCCCAAAAAGGAGTCCCTAATCCATTGAGAAAGAGAATCAGCTCTTGGTCAAGCCTATCTAGGAAATCAATAAGATTATTCATAACGACTTATTTCTCGGTCATAGAAAGCCGTAGCTTCCTCAATGAGGCTTTCAGCAGAGGAGGCTAACTCTTCTTCGTCCTCTTTGTCGAATTCCTCTAGCCATTCTACTTCATCATTAGCAAGGTTAAGGATAAAGCGTGGGAATTCTGTGTGAATAATGAAAATAGCATCGGGATAATCGGTATTATCACCGAGCAAAAATTTAGGAAATGAAGCCATAATTGTTGATTTGTTCTTAGTTTTTAGTTTGAATTATTTCTTACAAGTCTGCCTGAGAGTAACAAAAAGCGGACAGTTTGTAGCAATGCCGAAAAAGCCAGCCCTATAAGGAGTCCTATCCAGATACCGGTGGTCTTCAGTGGAGTATGTAGTCCTAAGTAATAGCAAATAGGGAAAGCTATAATCCAATAGGATATAAAAGAGAGTATCATAGGTACTTTGGCATCTTGTAACCCACGTAGTGCCCCCAAAGCAACTGTTTGGATTCCATCTACGATTTGGAAGAGGGCAGCAATTAGTAACAGTTGTGCCGATTCTTCTATCACTAAGCCTATGTTTGTAGCGGTACTAAGCTTCTCAGTGTCCAAAAATAGTTCAGGCAACAGGTAGCGTAACAAACCTATCATTCCACCCAGAATGACTTGAGTCAGTAAGATAAAAAGAAAAATAGAAATAGCCACACGGCGCAAAGAGATATAATCCTCCAAGCCCTTGTAGTTTCCTACGCGTATCATCGCCACTACGCTCATACCATTGGCAATCATAAAGGTAAGGGAAGCTATACTCAGCGCAATTTGGTTAGCAGCTTGGTAGATTTCTCCCAATACCCCGCTGAGCCAAGTGGCGGCAATAAATACCCCTGCTTCAAAGACTACCTGAAGACCTGAAGGAACGCCTATATGGAGGAATTTGCGTATCATCTCTCTGTCTATTTTGGGCATAAGCTTGGTCATATATTGGGTCAAACGGGTATCCTTGTAGAGGATTAGCCAAAGCAAGATAGGCATCACTACACGGGAGGCTAAGGTTCCTACAGCAGCCCCTAATACCCCCATACGAGGGCAACCCCAACTACCATAGATAAAGAGGTAATTTAGGAAAATATTAAGCAGGTTGGCAACTATAGTTACATAGAGCGAATATTGGGTAATGGAAAAGCCATCTGCAAATTGCTTGAGTGCCTGAAAGAACATCATTGGAATGATAGAAACTGCTACCAAATGTACATAAGGTACCGCCAAGGCAATGACTTCTTCCTTCTGCTGGGTGTAGCGCATCAGAGGTTCGGAGAGGAAAAGCCCTGCAAAGATAAGGATACCCAACAGGGTATGGGTAAGGAGCCCATGAGAGAGGATAGACTGGGTCTCGGCTGTATTATGCTTTTTTACCGATTCGGCGGTAAGGGTGGTAATTACAGTGGAAAAACCAATTCCAAAGGACATCAGTAAGAATATATAGCTATTACCTAAGGAAGCTGCAGCCAGCTCCAAGGTACCTACCTTGCCTACCATAGCCGTATCAATCACTCCTACAAGTGTGTGTCCTAGCATAGAGAGAATGATAGGGGTAGCTAAGCGGAGGTTATAAGCGAATTCTTGAGTGTATTTTTTCATTATTCTAAGGAATTTATGGATTTTCAAAGGTGATTTCTTGTTCTATTTCCCAATTGGCACGTAATTCTATTTCTTTAGCGAAATAACGGATGTTCTCAGGTTGCTTTTTTAGTAAAAAATTCCCTGTATCCCATTTTTTGTTTCTGTTTTTGTCTTCAATAATTCGTAATAAATAGGTGTCTGCCTTTATAAAAGGAAAAGAATAGGAAGAAGAAGGCTGTTCTACATACTGACTGTAGAGTACTTTATTACCTCCTTTGTCTGTAAGTTCTATAATAATAGGAAAGGACAATGAATCCTTAATAGAAATGTTCAGTTTAGCAAAATCTTCCACACGCTTGGCGGTAAAACTCTCCTGTAAGGTGTCGCTTTTCTGTTCATAGAAGTTTGTAAAAGCACCTAAAGCAGTTAGTTTGTACCTTTCTCCTTCTTTAACAGGGATTTTTAGTAATACTTCAGAAGTATTAGGTATAAAATTAGCCGAAAAATCTACCTGAGAGCTATCTTTGTTGATGATATGAATAGATTTTTTGTCAAAAGAAGCGATAGGGATATTGGAAGAGAATAGAATTTCCTGTTCTGTGGGGGAGATACTATTCTGAGAAGTCTTAATTTCCCATTTTTCTTCTTTCATTTTCCTAAAATTAATTTTGAAAGTATCTATTTTACTACTTTTTACTATTAGTTTTAAGGAATCTTCTATTTTAGGTTTAAACCAGAGCCATAGAGTATCTTTTTTAGGGTCTTTCTCCACTACCCATTTAAAATGGTTAGGCAAGGGCTCTATAGGCGTTACCTGTAAGCTATCTTTAGTTCCTTGGTAGCCTATGCTGACACGTTGTTGTCCGGATTGGAAAGGTCGAGAGGCGACAGTACGAGGCACTTCCTTGAATAAGGAAAGCTTAAAAGTACTATCTGTAGGAATGGTTATGGATTGCTTGTGGAAGCCTATTTTATCAGTTTTAGGGTCAAAGAGGTAGTTATTATCCTTATCCTTCATAGCCACCAAGAGATAAGATCCTGCCTTAAGGTGGGTTAATTCAAAAGTAGTTAAGCTATCCAGCGTATTGACCACATACATAGGTTTTTGCTTATATACAATGGAATCAGAGAATTTCTCATTTTTCTCATAGAGCATCACATTCACATAGTTATCAGGCTTTAGGGCAAGAGCATCCTTAATACTTCCCTTTAGGGTAAGAGAATCAATGCTACTTCCAGTAGAGAAAGTATAGGTGTAGAAGCTCAGAGGGTTTCCCTCATTATTATCTTGAATACTTTTACCAAAGTTAAGGGTATAGGTAGTATTGGGCTTGAGGGTGTCCAAAATCCTGATATCTATATATTTGGCGGCGTTTCCTGAAGGGGTAATTTCAGGAAAATACTCCATAGGAGGAGAGATAATCAGCTGCTTACGAATATCTTTCAGTTGTATGTATTCATCAAAATAAATCCGGATACGATTCCCTGTAAAATGTACAGACTCATTGGCAGGGAGGGTTTTCAGTACTTTTGGAGGAGTTTTGTCCTCAGCTCCCCCTGTAGGAGCTCCTATTCTGGCACAAGCCACCCAGAGAAGGATAGCCAGAAATAAGAGAGGGAAGAAATATCTTTGCTTCATCTTTAAAATATGTGTATATTGCTTATCCTAAGCGAGTTAGGGTATTGAGCTTTCCTAATAAATTGGTAGCCACGATATTGTTATATTCTTTTTTTCTATACTTACTCACCGATTGTATTCCTTGCTTGGTATTGGTAAGGAAGAGCTCATCGGCTTTCTGTAGTTCAAAAGGAGAAATAGGTCTTTCCTCAAGGGAAAAATCACTAGTTTTTTGAATGGCTTCAATGAGCTTTTTCCGTGTGATTCCATTGGGAGCCCCTTCAGATAGGGGAGGAGTGAGAATCTGTTCTCCCTGAACTAAGAATAGGTTCCCATCTAGGAAGCTTACGGCATTCTTATGAGTATTGAGTAGGATACAGTTTTGGTAGTCATTTTCTCTAGCAAAAACACTTCCTACAATCTGTAGCATCCGTCCGGTAATATTCAGAGTTCCTAATAGGTCAGCTTGGGTATAATAGTCCTTGAAAAGCTCTACTTCATAAGGAATCTTGAGGTTTTGGTAAAATAAGTTAGTAATACCTTCTATATCAATGCAATAATCTATCTCATTTTCCTCAGGAGTAAGGCTTATTCCTCCCTTTCGGGTGATAGTGATACGAACCCATAAGGCTTTGGAAGCAAGAGAATTAGCTTGTATAGTTTTAATAATTTCAGCCTCTAGAAATTCCAGCGTGAAGTTACTAGGAATTTCCATTCGAGCAATACGCATTGTAGCCATTAGTCTTAGGTAGTGCTCTTCCCAGAAAAAGATAGTCCCTTCTACATATTTGACAAGTTCAAAAACGCCATCTCCATAGAGGAATCCGCGATTTTTAGCAGATAGAGCAGGGGATGTCTGTTGTATTTCTCCGTTATAGTTAATCATTAGGCATTATTTTTGAGACATTTAACCTTTCTGTAAGTTCAGTCACCCATTTTCCCTGTACTTTTAGCACTTGCTCTATAACTTCCCTTACACAACCTTCCCCACCGTTGAGGTGTGAGATATACTTAGCTACAGCTTTTACCTCAGCGACAGCATCCTGAGGGCAGGTAGGGAGCCCTACTTGTTTCATAGGTCCTACATCCGGAATATCATCACCCATATAGAGGATTTCCTCAGCTTTAATTCCATATTTGGTCATATAATGAGCAAGAGGCTCTACTTTAAGGTGATTTGCCATATAGATGTCGGTAACACCTAATTCGTTGAATCGTAGTCGAGTACCTTCGTTTCTTCCTCCTGTAATAATAGCAACCCTATAGCCTTGTAGAATCGCTTGCTTGATGGCATAACCATCCTTAACATTCATTGATCGCAATAGGTCTCCATCATTGGTAACCAATACCTGACAACCTGTCATTACGCCATCAATATCAAAGATAAAGGTAGTGATGTCCTTTAAGAGTTCTTTGTAATTTTTATTTTCCATAAGTATTTAATATAGAAGTAGATATGTTTTTGTAAATTTCTTTTTCTATTCCTTGTAAAAGAGATAGATGTTTCTCAATAACAGCTCTATCTCCACGCTTAGCAGGGCCTGTTTGTGCCTCAAAGAAAGGTAGCTCTTGAGCCTTGAGATAAGTTTCCTCCAGTAAAGGGCGTAGGAGGTCAAAAGGAATCCTTTCTCGCTTGCAGAGCTGTTCGCTTAGGAACCAAAGGTGATTGGTGAAATTATTAAGCATTACAGCACCTAAGTGTAAGTATTGCCTTTGCTGGCTATCCAAAGAATAATACTTAGGAGAGAACTCCTTAGCCAGCTCGACCAACAAAGGATAGTCCTCTGGATATTCAGCCTCTAAGCAAAAAGGTACTTGCTCAAAAGCAACAGCTTGTTCCTTGGAAAAAGACTGCAGAGGATAGAAAACTCCTCTTCGTTGCCTCTCACTAAGGGTATTCAGAGGCATACTACCGGAGGTATGTACAACCAATCGCCCTTCAAAAGGGAGGCGAGTAGAGAGCTCAGCAATAGCTTCGTCTTTTACACAAAGGAGGTAAATATCCACAGGGAGTAAGTCTTCCAAATGTGCTATCTTCTGAGTGTTAATCGTTGAAAAATGACTGCTCAGAGGGCTTCTGTTATACAGCTGTACAAGGCTGTAATGGGAACTCTTGGAAAGCACCTGTGCTAAATGATAAGCTAGGTTTCCTCCTCCTAGAATGGTTACAGTTCTCATAGGTAACAAACAAACGCCAAAGGTAGTATATTTTTGCAAAAGAAAAAAGATTTATCTTATTTTTTTCTTTTGGAGTAGATTCATTCTGTGAATAGAAATTTGTAAAAAAGCTTTGTTATAACAGAAAAAATCCTTACTTTTGTAGCCAATGAATTTCCTAGCACATATTTTCTTGTCTGGAGAGGAGGATGACCAGCTGAAGCTTGGGAACTTTATGGGAGATACCGTACGAGGCAAGCAATATTTGAATTATCCAGAGCGGGTACAATGTGGGATTCTCTTACACAGGCAGATAGATACATTCACCGATTCACATCCGCTTTTTCGTGAGAGCAAAAGGCGGTTGGTACCCATTTATGGGCATTATGCAGGGGTGATTACAGATATTTTCTATGATTATTTCTTAACCAAGCATTGGGAAAAATTCTCTTCAGAGGATTTGGATAGCTATATTAACCGCTTTTATACACTTTTGCAGGAGAAAAAGGAGGTGCTAAACCCACAAACCCAAACGATTGCTCGCTATATGATACAAGATAATTGGCTCAAAGCCTATCAATCCTATTCAGGACTTGCACAAATTCTCTATCAGATGGATAGACGCACCGAATTTCGCTCCCAGATGCAATATGCAACAGCCTCCTTACAAGCTGACGAATCTCTTTTTGAAGCGGAGTTTCTTCCATTCTTTGAGGAAATACAGAAATTTGTTATTAACCATATAGTTTAAAAATGCTTTTTCTTTCTTTAGGTAGTAATCTTGGTAACCGTGCGCAGTACCTCCAGCACGCTCTTTTCCTGCTTCATCGTGAAGTAGGTGAGGTGGTGAGGGTATCCCCTTTGTACGAGTCCCCTGCTTGGGGGTTTAGCTCCACACCTTTCTATAATATATGTGCAGAGCTCCATACCGACCTACCTTTGGAGACGCTTCTGCCTAAGCTCCATACCATAGAAGCTCGCTTGGGCAGGGTACGTACTGCTACACCCTCTGAGGGCTATAAGGCACGTACTTTGGATATTGATATCCTCTACTATGGTGATAGGGTCGTACAGACCGATACGCTCTGCGTGCCCCATCCTCAGTTGGCATTAAGGCGCTTTGTCCTACAACCCTTAGCCGATATAGCCCCTGACTTTGCAGATCCAGTAAAGAAGCAAACTATCACTGCGCTCCTACAAGCTTGCCCCGATACAGCTATTCTTACCTTGGTAAAGCAGACGTTTGTTCTCCCTGTAAGGAAGGCAAATATCCCTTATCACTATATTACGGTAGAGGGTAATATAGGGGCAGGAAAAACCTCCTTGGCTACTCGTTTGGCAAAGAATTTCTCAGGGCAATTGTTATTGGAGGAGTTTGCTACCAATCCTTTCTTGGAGGATTTTTATAAGGCACCAAAGCAATATGCCTTGGCTACAGAACTGAACTTCCTCAAGGAGCGTTACAAGCAACTCCAGCAGACCCTTACTCAAACTGAGTACCCCCTCTTGGTAGCCGATTATGCTTTTTTCAAATCACTTATTTTTGCCCAAGAAACACTTCCTTTCAAGGAATATACCCTCTATGAGGAACTGTTTCTCCTGCTTTTTGAGAGAATGATAAAGCCTGATTTGTACATTTACCTTCACCAACAGCCGGATATCTTGCTTAAAAACATACAAAAAAGAGGTAGAAGTTTTGAATTGCCTATCTCAAAAGACTATTTGGAGCGTATTGAGCAGAGTTATTTGTCCTTTTTAGAGCGTAATCCCTCGTTACACACCCTTTTTATAGATGTGTCCTATATGGATTTTGTCAATAACGAAGACGATTATCAGTTTATCACCGCCTTAATCACTCAGTAGATGCCTTTTTTTCAGCAGATAGATATCCAAGACGCTCATATTTATATATGGCAACTCACAGAGACGGTAGCTCAACTTAAGGTGGGTCTCACCCTCTCTCAAGGAGAGGAAGAGCGACTCTGTACTCTCCACAGCGAGAAAAAACAACGAGAGTTCTTAGCCATTCGTCACCTATTGCAAGAAGCACAATTGCCTACTAAAGCTCTTTACTATACCTCTGAGGGCAAGCCTCTGTTGGATGGGCAATATATCTCTATCTCTCACAGCCACGATTTTGTGATGATTGCCTTAAGTTTGCGACCTATAGGGATAGATATAGAACGCTGTACCCCTCGCATCCTTCGTCTTGCTCCGCGCTTTACCCCTTGGCAAGCACCTCACGATATGGACGAGCTTACCCAGATACAAGCCTATACGCAACTATGGACAATTAAGGAAGCACTCTATAAGGTTACTGACCTATCCTCGGTACGCTTCTATGAGGATTTGCAAGTACCCCATTTTGAGCCTCTTGCTCCCCACCAACAAGCCCTCGTCACTCACCCTGAAGGGGATAAAGTGTATCAAGTGCAGAGCTTTTTTGGGGAAGGATATGTGTGGACGGTGGCAAGTCAAGAATGAAAAGGAAACAACTCAAAACTCAAAATTAAGAACACAAAAATGCGAATACTTGCTATAGACTATGGTACCAAGCGTTGTGGTATCGCGGTAACAGATGAGCTCAAACTGATTGCCTCGGCACTGGCGACGGTTGAGACACCCCAATTGCTGGATTTCTTACAGAAGTACTGCCAAGCAGAACCTGTGGAGCGCATCATTGTAGGCTTGCCCAAGCAGGTCTCTGGCGAACTCTCTGAGAGTGAAGTGGCTATTGCTCCTTTTATCGAAAAACTCCAAGAGAAGCTCCCTGAGATTCCCGTCTCCCGCTATGATGAGCGCTTTACCTCCAAAATAGCCTCTCATATCCTTGTGGAGAGCGGTACCAAAAAGAAAAAACGACAGGACAAAGCCCTCTTGGATAGGATTAGTGCGACCCTTATCCTACAGGATTATTTAAGTTCCTTATAATAGAAGAATGACTTTACTTGAACAAATATATGCTCCTGCGGATATCCGTCATTTTTCTCTCGCTGAGCTTAAGCAACTAGCGGGGGAGTTGCGCTATTTTATTGTAAATGAGGTGGCTACGAAAGAAGGACATTTGGGAGCTGGATTAGGGGTGGTGGAGCTGACCATTGCCCTGCACTATGTTTTCAATACCCCTGAAGATATCTTGGTCTTTGATGTGGGGCACCAAGCTTATCCACATAAGCTCCTTACAGGCAGGCGCGAACGCTTTGCTACCAATCGCCAATGGGGCGGACTTTCAGGCTTTCCTAAGCGTAAGGAGAGTGAATATGACCCTTTTGGTACAGGACACGCAGGTACATCGCTCTCTGCGGTTTTAGGAATGGCTACAGCGGCTGTTCTTCAGGAAAATTTTCTGCGTAAGCACGTGGCGGTCATTGGAGACGCTTCTTTTGTCAATGGAATGGCTTTTGAGGCACTGAATCAGCTGGGAGATAGCAAGGTGAATATGCTTGTGATACTCAACGATAACCAGATAGGGATAGATCCTTCCACAGGGGCTTTTCGGTATTACTTAGAAAAATTGGCTAAGGGTACTGATAAAGGAAGTTTTTTCACTAATCTACAAATAGAGTATCTGGGTAGTTATGACGGACATTCCTTTGAGGAGTTACTCCCTGTACTGAGTGAGGCAAGGGATTTCTTCGGAGTACAGCTCATACATATACGCACCACCAAAGGCAAGGGCTATCCAAAAGCAGAGGAGCGACAAACCCTTTTTCACGCCCCAGGTAAGTTCGACCCAGCTACAGGGATGCTCCAGCCTAAGCAACTACAACAAACGAAGTTTCAAGATGTTTTTGGTTGTACTCTCTGTGAATTGGCGGAGGCAAACGAGGCGATTATAGGTATTACGCCGGCTATGGTTACAGGGAGTTCGCTCCATTATATGCAGGAGAAATTTCCCACCCGAACCTTTGATGTGGGTATAGCAGAGGAGCACGCTGTTACTTTTGCTGCAGGGCTAGCTACTCAGGGGCTTCTTCCCTTTTTGGTGATTTACTCGACTTTCTTGCAAAGAGGTTATGACCAACTGATTCACGATGTTGCCTTGCAGGAACTTAAGGTCATTTTCTGTATTGACCGAGCTGGACTGGTAGGGGAGGATGGAGCCACCCATCAAGGGGTATTCGATATTGCTTATTTGAGGTGTATTCCTCATATAGAAATTTTTGCTCCTCGTAATGAGATAGAGCTACGTAATATTCTATATACAGCTCAGCTTCCAGAATATGATAGGGCTCTGGCAATACGCTATCCACGAGGGTATGGAGAGCTGACTTCTTGGCAGTTGCCTTTTGAAAAAATACAAAAAAAGGGGGTACAACTCAGGGAAGGTACCCGCTATGCCGTGCTCTCAGTAGGCACTATCGCTGATGAGGTTGCTCAAGAGATAATCCAGCATCCACAGGCGGAGGATTTTGCTCACTATGATATGCGCTGGATTAAGCCCTTGGATGAGGAATTATTACACCATATAATGAGCCAATATGAAGCCATTATCACCGTAGAAGAAGGATGTAAGATAGGAGGCTTTGGAGAGAGCATAGTTGTTTTTGCTAAAGAAAAAGGCTATAACCTTCCGATAAAAATCGTAGCCATAGCCGATGTCTTTATAGAACACGGTTCGCTCGCCTTACAACGAGCTTTTACCGGTCTTACTCATATATTATAATCCTTGTTCCTTCTTTGAGAAGAGAGGCGTGAGAGGATTATTTTTGAAGCTTTCTAAGCCATTGATTCATATCTACTTCTTTAAGAAGGAAGTCTTTTAGAGAGCTTATAGGAAGTCTTTGCTGTTCCATTGTGTCACGGTGACGTATGGTTACAGTACCATCTTCTTTAGACTGATGATCTATCGTGATACAGAAAGGCGTTCCCACAGCATCTTGCCTACGATAACGACGACCTATGGCATCTTTCTCATCGTAAGTAACTGTAAAATCATATTTTAAATCATTGAAGATTTCCAGAGCAAGCTCAGGTAATTCATCCTTCTTAAGCAGAGGTAATATAGCTACTTTGGTAGGAGCCAATACAAAAGGTAAGCGCAGTACTGTACGTGTTTCTCCTCCTTCAAGGGTTTCCTCTTGTAGGCTATGAGAGAAGATAGCTAGGAATAAGCGGTCAAGCCCTACAGATGTTTCTAATACATAAGGAACATAACTTCTATTTTCTTCAGGATCAAAGTATTGTAGTTTTTTTCCTGAATATTTCTCGTGGTTACCTAAGTCAAAATCAGTACGAGAGTGGATACCCTCCAATTCCTTGAACCCAAATGGGAAACGGAATTCTATATCACAAGCAGCATCAGCATAGTGAGCTAATTTTTCGTGAGGATGGAATCGGTAGTTTTCTTCTCCTAATCCTAAGGAAAGATGCCAAGCTAAGCGAGCCTTTTTCCAATGTTCATACCATTCCTGTTGAGTTCCGGGTTTGATGAAGAACTGCATTTCCATTTGTTCGAACTCACGCATACGGAAGATGAACTGACGGGCTACAATCTCATTACGGAAAGCTTTTCCTGTCTGGGCAATCCCAAAAGGAATCTTCATACGTCCGGTCTTCTGAACATTGGAGAAATTAACGAAGATACCCTGTGCAGTCTCTGGGCGTAAATACAAATCCATAGCCCCTTCAGAGGTAGCCCCGAGCTTGGTGCCGAACATCAGGTTGAACTGTTTTACTTCTGTCCAATTTTTAGAACCAGAAATAGGACATACGATTTCCAATTCCTCAATAAGAGCTTTTACATCGGCTAAATCCTCTTTTTCAAGAGATTTACCTAGGCGGTGTAAAATGGCTTCTGCTTTTTCCTTGTATTCAATTACTTTAGGGTTGGTAGAAAGGAATTGTTCTTTATTGAAAGCTTCTCCAAAGCGTTTTTGGGCTTTAGCAACCTCTTTTTCTATTTTTTCCTCTATTTTCGCCACATAATCCTCCACTAAAGTATCGGCACGATAGCGTTTTTTAGAATCTTTGTTGTCAATAAGGGGGTCATTGAAAGCATCTACGTGTCCAGAGGCTTTCCACGTGGTAGGATGCATAAAGATAGCTGCATCTATCCCAACAATATTCTCATTGAGTTGAACCATTGCTTTCCACCAATATTCACGGATATTCTTCTTAAGTTCTACCCCATTCTGAGCATAATCATATACAGCACTAAGCCCATCATAGATTTCACTTGAAGGGAAAATATACCCATATTCTTTAGCGTGGGCAATTACTTTCTTGAAAATTTCTTCTTGATTTGCCATAAGAATCCAAATAAAGGGCAAAAATACTAAAAAATATTTTTATAAATCGTTTTTTAAGAAAAAATAAATTACCGTACAGGGTATTCTTCCCATAGGGGGAAATCAAAGCTTAATTGTACCCATTTGGGCTGAGAACTCTTTTCTTTAGGATGATTGAAATTACTTAAGGTAACTCCCAGGAGCCTTACCGATTCCCGAAGTTCTTCTTGATAGAGTAAGTCTTGAATAACAGGATAAATAACAGAACTTTTCCCTACAAACTCATTAAGAGTACGACTGCGAGTTTGGAGTTTGAAATCTCGATATTTGATTTTTAAAGTAATAGTCTTGGCGAGTAATTTTTTCTTCTCAAGTCGGAGGATCACTTCTTCACAGAGTTCTTTAAGAGGAGCTAGCATATCATTTTTATTAGAAATATCCTCTTCAAAGGTATGTTCTACACCAATGGATTTGGTCAGGCGAAAAGGTTGTACGGGACTTAAGTGTATTCCTCGGGCTATTTGATAGAAATAAGTGCCACTATTACCAAAAAAGGTTTGTAATTCTTCGAGGCTTTTAGCACGGAGGTCAGCTCCCGTGAAGATACCTTTTTGGTGCATTTTTTGGGTAGTAACCTTGCCTATCCCGTAAAATTTCTTGATGTCTAGATTTTCTAGGAAAGAGAGTACCTCATCGGGAGGAACTGTTTTCTGTCCGTTAGGTTTGTTATAGTCACTGGCAATTTTGGCAACAAATTTATTTACAGAGATTCCTGCAGAGGCGGTAAGCCCTGTCCGTTCGAGTATTCTTTGTCGGATTTGCTGAGCAATAAGGGTAGCTGACCGCATATTCTTCTTATTGGTTGTAACATCTAGGTAGGCTTCATCTAGGGAGAGCGTTTCAACCAAATCAGTATATTCAAAGAAAATTTCACGTATAAGAAGAGAAATTTCCCTATAACGGTCAAAACGTGGTTTTATGAAAATGATATGAGGGCAGAGTTCTTTGGCAATTTTACCAGCCATAGCACTTCTGACCCCATAATGACGAGCCTCATAGCTTGCTGCACATACTACCCCTCGGGCTTCTCCTCCTCCTACAGCAATGGGCTTCCCTCGAAGATAGGGATTATCAAGCTGTTCTACAGAGGCGAAGAAAGCATCCATATCAATATGAATAATCTTGCGTTCTAGCATATTCTAAGGCTTATTACGAAAGGAATTGCGTAAAGGATTATCCCTTACGCAATGGATTTTGATTATAAGTAGGTATAGATAATAGCTATTGAACTACTTTGATAGGAGTACCATTGTCTAGGTTAATTTGTCCACTGATGACAACTTCATCACCTAGGGAAAGCCCACTTAAGATTTCTACTTTATCCCCAAAATTACGTCCACTCTTCACTGTAATAAGAGTAGCAACAGGTACTTGTTCCCCCTTTGCATTTGTTTGTTTTTCTATTTTGAAGATTTTATTTTGGTTAACACTTCCTACAAAAGCAGCGTGTGGGACAATAAGTGTTGGTTGCTCTTGTGTATTGGAAGAGAAAGCTACAGAAGCATACATTCCAGCTTTCAGTTTTCTTTCTTTGTTGGCAAGAAGGATTTCCACAGGGAACTTTAAAGATCCATTGGACTTGGGAGAGATGAAAGTGATTTTTCCTTCTACTTCTTCGCTGGAAGAGCTAGGTTTTACTTTAACAGTTTCTCCTACTTTTAGCCTACTTACTTGTGCTTCATCCACAGTAACTTTCAGCTTTAATTGGTCTATATTTACCACGTTAAAGAGCGTTTGTCCGGCTCCTACAAGGGTTCCTTCCTCTACTTCTTTGCTAGAGATAATTCCATTAATTTTACTTTTCACAGAAGTATCTCCTGATATGATCGCCGCAGAATTGTAATTGGCTTGTGCATTTTTCACTTGTAGGCGTGCTTGTTCGAGTTGTTGAGCTGTAACACCTCCTGTTTGGTAAGCACTTTCGAAACGCTTAAGGTCTGCTTTAGCGTTCTCTAGGACAGCCTTAGCATTGTCTAGCTGTACATTGGTACGATCTGCTTTAGTGGTAGCTAACACCTGTCCTGCACGTACAAAATCACCTTCTTTTACAAATATTTTGGTAATCTGTCCTCCTACTTCAGAAGATACATTTAGGTCTTGCTCTGCCACAAAAGTTCCGTTAGCAGAAAAAAGCTCGGATACATTTTCTTGCGATACTTGTGCAACTCTTACGGCTACTTGTGCCTCTTTTTGAGCAACGATAGCTACTTCCTGTGCATTTTTTTCTTTATTGGAATACAATTTGTATGCCATTAGTCCACCTATGGCAAGTACAGCTACTAAAGTGAATACTTTTTTCATTTGTCTTTGTTTATTATATTATTTATACCCTTACAGAGTTGTGAAAAAATGTTAAGCAAACTCTTCTTGGGATTTCTCTTTCAGGGTGCAAAGGTAATATAAAAAACTTAATAAACAAAAAAAGTTTCCATTTTTTACACTATTTTCAATATATTTTTTGTAATATTCTGATTATTAATAAATTGTGTGTTTTTTCTGTATCAAAAAATAATACTTAGTAACCTACAAATGTAAGTGGCTCAAAGGTAGGGGATAGAGGTTCTTGATGGAATTTTAATATGGATTTGTAAGTAGTTTCATCGGTAAGATTAGTAATAAATTCTTGAAAATGATAGCCTGCAAAGTATATTCCTACAGGAAAATGAACCAGATAAATCGGATATTCTCCTTTTTTGGGGTATCTGATGTCCCAAAAGACAATTTCACCATTTTCACTTGCCATAAAAGGCTCCGCATTCAAGAGAAGAGCTAAGTTTTCTTCTTTTTTGAAGAGGGATAAACCTTTATATTGCTGGAAAATATCTTTCCAGTAGCTATTTTGGTTCTCCAAACTGTCACAATAGGGATTATCTTTCCCCTTAGGGATATAAGTTAAGAAGAGCTCCATAAGACGACCAAAGCCCAATTCTTGTGCAAAGTTAAGATAGGAAGGAGGTAAAGCCCAATCATCACTGATATTGGTGATATTCTTATCAGTAAGGCAGAGGGAATCTCCTTTTACCTTTAAAAGTTCTTGATACATAAGTAGTTCATTTTTAAGGGAGCTTAGTAGCTTTCTCAATGTATTTCTTAGCGGCTTGCCTTATCCAACTTTTCTTTTCATTAGCCAAAATATCTTGAACTTTAACCAGATAAGAAAATAATTTTAACTTTTGTAACTCACCAATAGCAAAACCATAGAGAATAGGTTCCTCTAATAGGGCAGATAAGCAATATTCCACCTGAGGTTTGTTCTTGAAATAGCGGAGAAGCATTACAAAACTTTCTCGTCCTCTTCCATACTTCTTCTGGTTAATGATATGTAAAATTTCCTGTAATAAATCCTCAGAAAGGCTAATTCTTGGGGTCTTCTTGAATACTTCCAATACTTCGGAACCCACCATCCATATTTCTCTTTCAAAAGATTTTAAAAGTTTATCATCTTCAGAACGAAAAAACGCTGTATAAATCCTCTCACACAGAGAGGAAAGATAATTGGCAGAGGTAACTTTATCAGGGTTTATTCGGTTCATTATTGTTTTTTAGCAGGAATTTCTTATCCTAAATGGGAGAGCTATTTCCAAGTGTTTTGAGCGGGGTAGCCTTTTACTTCTCCAAAAATTTTGGTAGCCAAATAAGGATTATCTATGAAAGGATTGCGATTTCCTTGTGCTTCCTCAATAACATTGTTACGTTGTAACTCTAGGGAGGATACCTTGTCTTCCGCATTCCATTTCAAGAGAAGCCCAAGCCCCTCAGTAGTTACATTATGCCAAGGTAGGTTATACCGAAGATACATATACATAAGCATTCGGGCTACATCCCCCTTGAATTCATCAGAAGGATACCAAGCCTTCCCCTTAAGGGCGTGTTCCGCCACTCCTTTCCCTTCTGTAAAGGGGAGGTTCCCCCGAGAAGAGTTCACCCCACGGTCTATATAGTGTAGGTGATGAAGGTCTCCGATAGGAATATAATTGTCAGAGAGTTTCCTTAGGTGGCTTTGAGGATAGATGTGTTCTGTATTAATATCACCATTAGTGTTATTACGTTTTTGAACATTTGTTTTTGCTCGTGATTCTCCTGTATAAACGAGGATTACATTTCCTGTTTTTTGAGTATCAGCATTTGCTTTCTCTAAGTGAGGGTGTCTTTCGTTATAACTGAGGATTCTACTATGTTTAGAAATGGTGAGTACAGCTAAATCTTCTTTTAGAGCTTCTCCATTTTTGTTAAAATCAATAGATTGATAATAATATCTCAGTTGGGTAGGGAGTGTTATCTTTTGGAACGTTTTAGGGTGTTCAATAGGGTATTTGTCTCTTGTTTGTTCTATTATGGTTTTTTTGTCAAGAGTATCGGACAGTTTTTCACCACTGCAAGCAATAAAAGCAAGAATAAGGGAAGGAATAAGAAGTAAATCTTTCATTTTGTATATATAAATTAGTTAAATTATAGAAAGGGTAAGTGTGTTAAGGGTCTGTTCAGTGGCGGAAAAACGTTCATCAGAACGCCTACCCACCACCCATAGGATTTGATTTGTGTAATCTGTCAGAATCCATTGGTTTTCCTTGTCATAAAGGGAATATTTTTCATCTTTAAAGTATTTGCTTAGTGTTTTCTTTCTCCCATTCATTCCTTTGGGAGAGAAGCTATCACCTTCTCTACGCTTACGTAGGCACAGAGGGAACTGAATTTTATCCTCATCAAGAGAAATACTATTAGCACCTAATTCTTCCATAGAAATTCCTCTACTTATACTAAGGTTGATAGGAAAAGAGATTCCTGTATCGCTCTTGTGTATATAGAAAATTTCCTCTGAATTGGTAGGTTCCTTGGGTATTAGGAGCCATACCCCTCTATTGGATAACAATCTGTATGAGTTTGAGGAGATTTCTTTTCCTGTGGAGGCTTGCAAAAATCGTTCCAAAATATCAATCTCAAAGCCATAAGGAGAAAGCAGTTCGTGTAATAGAAAGTGTCTGTGAGGGTGTTCCCTAAGGCGTTCTATTAGAAAAGTAATAGGGGATCCCATTATAAAGCACTCTTTTCGATACAAATTTAATTGTTCTTGTAGAAAAGCATAAGTAAGCTGGAGGAGCGATTGTGTTTTTTCAAAATTCTGAAAAAAATGAGGGTGAACCTCAGGTAGGAGAGGGGAGAGGTGATGCCTAATCTTGTTGCGCGTATAAGCATCAGAGCCATTGGAGCTATCTTCTCGCCAAATAATATGGTTTTCTGTGGCAAAAGCAAGAATCTCTTCCCTTGAGAAAGGGAGTAAAGGGCGTAGGATAGCTTCGTTTTGAGCAGGAATTCCTAAAAGTCCTTTCAGTCCTGTCCCCCGAGAGGTATTGATTAAAAAAGTCTCCCAAGAGTCATTGGCTTGGTGAGCGGTGAGAATGTAGTCATAGCCATTCTCTTGGCGTAGCGCCTCAAACCACTCATAACGGAGGATACGAGCAGCAAGCTGAGTATTGAGTCCGTGTAATTTCCCGTATTCTTTTGTGGCAAAACGTTTTATTTCTATAGGAGAGGAGAGTATTTTGGCTAAAGCTTGTACAAAGTGCTGGTCTCCTTCGCTTTCCTCGCCTCTCAATTGAAAATTACAATGAGCCATAAGAAAAGGGATATGTAGCTTGTGGAGCAGGTGTGCCAGAACGACACTATCAATACCCCCACTAATGGCAAGGATAATCTTTTTTTGCCAGAGAAAAGGAAAATTTTGCTGGAGATGATTTTGGAAAGATGCTAACATATGAAATTTCAGTAGTGTAAAAAAGCTCTCAGAACTTATCTGAGAGCTTAGTGCGGGTGATAGGACTCGAACCTACACACCTCACGGCACCAGATCCTAAGTCTGGCGTGTCTACCAATTTCACCACACCCGCGTGTGTTTTTTAGGACAGTGCAAAGGTACAACTATTTTTTGAATTGACAAGCAAAAATCGATTATTTTTTCAATTATTTTTTTATTGTTTGATTGTCAATGAAATACATATGTCTAAAGAAGCATTTTTATAGCTTTCTTGAGTCCTGAAACGAGTCTATCTACTTCTTCTAAGGTATTATAAACAGCAAAACTAGCTCTTATAGTCCCTGGAATATGATAAAAATCCATTACAGGTTGGGCACAATGGTGTCCTGTACGTACAGCGATACCCATTTGGTCAAGGAGGGTTCCTACATCATAAGGGTGCGCTCCCTCTACATTGAAGGAGATAACCCCTGCCTTACGCTCTAAATCATTTGTTCCATAGATAGTGATACCTCCTAAAGCGCGGATTTGTTCGTGAGCATATTTCAGTAAGGTATGTTCGTGATGGGCAATATCAGCCATACCTAAGGAGTGCATATAGTCGATAGCTACTCCATATGCTATCCCTCCACAGATGTTAGGGGTACCTGCTTCTAACTTATAGGGAAGGTCGGCATAGGTTGTTCCTTCAAAGCAGACGGTCTTGATCATATCTCCCCCGCCCTTATAAGGGGGGAGTTTCTGGAGCCATTCTTCCTTTCCATAAAGAAAGCCGATACCTGTAGGGGCGTACATCTTATGTCCTGAAGCCACATAGAAGTCTGCATCTAAATCCTGTACATCAATGGCAAAGTGCGGGCAACTCTGTGCGCCATCTATAAGGGTTACAGCCCCTACGCTATGGGCTAAAGCAATGATTTCTTTGACTGGATGTACATTGCCCAAGGCGTTGGACACGTGCTGACAGCTCACTACCTTGGTACGTTCAGAAAGCATAGCCTTGAAGTCCTCCATAAGGATCATACCTTCCTTATCTACAGGGATAGGACGAACCACTGCGCCTGTATGCTCGGCAAGTAGCTGCCAAGGGACAATATTGCTATGGTGCTCAGTGGTCAGTACCAAGATTTCATCACCCGCCTTTAGAAAAGATGTGAGACAAGTAGCCACTAAGTTGATTCCTTCGGTGGTGCCACTGGTGAAAATCACCTCGTAGGACTTGGCTGCGTTGATGTGCTTTTGGAGTTTCTGACGAGCCACTTCATAGGCTTCAGTAGCCTCTTGGCTGAGGGTATGTACTCCACGATGGATATTGGCATTGTAGGTAGTGTAAAAATGGACAATGCTATCAATGACCTGTTGAGGCTTTTGAGAAGTGGCGCCATTGTCAAAATATACTAAGGGATTTCCCCCTATCTTTCGCTCTAAGATAGGGAAATCACGACGGATTTCTGCAATAGTTTTCATAGAATAAAAGAAAATTAGAGTTCAAAAACGAAAAAAGAACAAAGTAAAAAAGGTGCTATCTCTCTTAAGACGGCACCTTACTTTTTACAGAAAGTTATAAACATTATTTCTTATGTCTTGGTTCAGAGGAAACAGTAAGTTTTTTTCTTCCTTTAGCTCTACGACGTGCCAATACTTTACGCCCGTTTGCCGTGGCCATACGTTCTCTGAAACCGTGTTTATTTCTTCTTTTTCTCTTGGAAGGTTGAAATGTTCTTTTCATCGGATTGAATATTAATATCTTAAATTAAATAATTACTTGCTTTTAGTTTTGTGAAGCTTCCATACAAGAAAGCGGGGCAAAGGTACTATTATTTTTTGGAATGTACAAATATTTTTAAAATCTTTCTTGAAAATTTGTAGGATTGGAAATATTATGCTACTTTTGACCTTTCTAAGGACTTGTCTTTATGGAGTTGTTGCTCAAGTATTTTCCTACTCTTACCCCTACCCAAATTGCTCAATACACTCAGGCAGTAAGCCTATATGAGGAGTGGAATGCGCGTATCAATGTGATTTCCCGCAAGGATATGGAGCATTTTGTCCTTCATCATCTATTACACTCTTTGGGAATAGCCAAGATACATCCTCTTTCGGAAGGACTAAAGGTTTTAGATATGGGTACAGGGGGCGGTTTTCCTGGGATTCCATTGGCGATTCTCTATCCAGAGGTGTCTTTCCACTTAGTAGATTCTATAGGTAAGAAGATAAAGGTGCTGCAGGAAGTAGCTACTGCTTTAGGTCTTACCAATGTTACTTCCCAACAAGCACGCGTAGAGACTCTTGAAGGGCAATATGACTATATCGTAAGCCGTGCTGTGACTCAAATGGCCGACTTCTATAAGCTCACCAAGCATCTGCTCAAGCCTGTAACCCATAAGGGCGATAAGCGAGGGATTCTCTACCTAAAAGGGGGCGATCTTACCGAGGAATTAGCGGCTTTCCCTTCTGCTACTGTTTATAACCTTTCTGAGGTCTTTGAAGAGGATTTTTTTGAGACAAAAAAAGTGGTATATCTATAGTAATACCCATTGCCCCTCTGTGATATAGTACTCCATCCAGTATTTGTTTTCTTTGCTGATTCCTTTTAAAATCAATGTGTTGTCTAAAAAAGTAATTTCTTGTATAAGGTCGAAAACTTCTCGTTGTGCTCCTTCACAAATCACTTCAGTGGGTTTGATATAAGGAGCAGGAGAAAGGAATATTTTTACCAAGAGTTCGCGCCAATTTGTAATAGTTATTTGGATATTCTTCGTATAACTTTGGGTGGGGATATGATATACCTCGTCATAGAGAATAGTTATCTGACTGTCAGTTATGGTCATTTCTCTCACAGGAAGGTCAGCGGTCTCTATTTCAGATAGTTTCATAGGCTGATGTGTTTACCAAATGCTTCTTTTGTAAGGGGCATATTTTATAGTCTTTCATAATATTCGAAAACAAAATACTCTTCATCGGAGAAATAATGTAGTATTTGCTGTGATAGGTTGATATATCCAATATCCAAACCTATATGTTGGCATATCTTTTCATCCAATTCCGATTCAAAAAAAGCCTCTACCCTAAGGAGTTCTATGCAGATACCAAAGTCTAAAAAAGGTAATATAATAATGTCAGAAGGCTTTGTTTGCTTTGTTATCTTCTCAATAATCCAGTTTCTGATACTATATTTGTCATACTTTTCTCCTATACAATATCTATCATTGTATTTTTGGTAATCCTCTTCCGTATAGCGTATATGTTTTGAGATAAAATCATAGAACTCTTGTAGCTTATCCGCAGCAACAACCTCTATAAAGGTACAATCTTTGTGAGATTTGTATTTGGTTTCTATCCTTTCTTTAGCTAATGCTTCTCTCTTGGCTTCTAAAGTATTCATCTTGCTTATTAGGGGACAAATAGTTCATAGAGACATATTCTATACCCATTAGGATCTCTTATATACAGATATTCTCCCACAGGGATATCATAGTCATTTTCTATAGGAATATTATTGGTCAGAAGTTGTTGCTTTATAGAAGCAATCTCTTCTACTTGTATAGAAAATAGCAAGTCTAATGCATCGCCTTCCTTTCTACGAGCAACACTTTCAAGGGTGCTCTCATAGAGGTGTAGGTAGATAAGAGGCTCTCTAAGCAACAAATCTTTGGAAACAACCACAAAGCCCAACTTACTATAGAAATCAATCGTTTGCTCTTTGTCAAAAGTAAGTATAGGAACTACGAATTTAATCATTTTGAGTATCTTTGCTTAAGTTGAAGTTCCTCAATAGTTACTTTCCCTTTTTGTTGTAATAATAAAAAGGGATTTTTAGAACGGGAGATTATTTATCCTCGTAATGACCTAAAAATTGAGAGATGATGACCATTTTTTCATCTTCTATTACTTCATAGACAATTCGGTCTTTTTTATTTAGTGTCCTACTCCATACTTGTCCTTCTTTTCCTTTAAGTTGCTCAGGAGCGCCTACTCCTTTTTCAGGGGTTATTTGAAGTTCCTGAATAATTCTTTCTATTTTCTTTTTTACAGCTGGAGTACCTGACTTATTGATAATCTTTAGATCCTCTAAACCATCCTGAGATATTTGTATGGAAAATAATTCTATTTCGCTTGTGTCCATAAGTTATCAGGAGTTATGGTAGTGAGTAACCCTTTCTCTTTTTCCTCTCGTGCTTTTTTGATTTTTTTAGCAGTAGTTTCTCCATATGCTTTTGTTGTTTTCTCTTGAGAGACTACGGTCATTTTTATTTTGAACTTCTTAAAAAGCGTTTCAAAGATAGAACGCTCTATATCATTATTGAAAGTTATCTGTACAGTATTATTCATAGTTTAAAAATTAAAGTATCTATATTCTAGAGATTGTTATCTTTTTGCTTTAAAACTCAAAAATTCCCTACTTTTCCCTAAAGAAAATATCCAAAGGTACGCCTTCAAAATTGAATTTCTCACGGAGCTTGTTCTCTACAAATCGGCGGTAAGGATCCTTGATATATTGGGGGAGGTTCGCAAAAAAGACAAACTGAGGCAGGTCGGTAGGCAATTGCATACAATACTTGATCTTGATATATTTTCCTTTCGTAGCCGGTGGAGGAGTAGCCTCGATGATGGGGAGCATATATTCATTGAGCACAGAAGTTTTGATACGCTGGCTACGATTTTTATACACCTCTACTGCTTTTTCTATCGCTTTGTAGATACGTTGTTTGGTAAGGGCAGAGATAAAGATAATAGGCACATCGGTAAAAGGGGCGATAATCTTGCGAATCCCCTCCTCAAAGTGCTTGGTGGTATGAGTGTCTTTTTCTACTAAGTCCCATTTGTTGACTAAGATAACCACACCTTTCTTATTACGCTGTGCCAGCCAGAAGATATTAGCATCTTGTCCCTCGAAACCACGGGTAGCGTCTACCAAGAGTAGGCATACATCGGAGTGTTCTATAGCGCGTACTGAACGCATCACCGAGTAGAACTCCAAATCCTCTTTGACCTTTGCCTTACGGCGAATACCAGCGGTATCCACGAGATTAAACTCAAATCCAAAACGATTATAACGAGTGTCAATCGCATCGCGAGTAGTACCCGCTATATCGGTAACAATATAGCGTTCCTCCCCGATAAGGGCATTGATAAAGGACGATTTCCCTGCATTGGGGCGCCCCACTACCGCAAAACGAGGGAGGGTTACTTCCTCCACTTTTTCCTCCTCAGGGAGCACTTTGACCACGGCATCCAAGAGTTCGCCGGTACCACTACCATTGACACTGGAGATAGGAAAAATCTCTTCAAACCCCAAGGCATAGAACTCATTGGCATCCATAGCCCGCTTCGTATTATCTACTTTGTTTACGGCAAGGAATGTAGGTTTTTTGCTACGGCGCAAAAGCTGGGCAATCTCCTCATCGGTGCCCATAATACCGCTTTCCACATCTACTAAAAAGATGATAGCATCAGCCTCTTCTATAGCCAGATTCACCTGCTTATCTATTTCTTTCTGGAACACATCATCGCCTCCTGCTACATAACCTCCTGTATCAATCACCGAGAAATCATGTCCGCTCCAGTCGGTTTTCCCATAATGGCGGTCGCGGGTCACCCCACTGATGCTATCTACGATAGCTTCACGGCGCTGAACAAGACGGTTGAAAAAAGTGGATTTGCCTACATTCGGGCGTCCTACAATAGCTACAATGGTACTCATTGATTTTTATTTTTTTGCAAAGGTAGTCAAAAAAATAAATATAGCAATAAAGTCGTAAGAAATTCTACTTTTTGAGGAAAATTAGTTATATTTGTCGCGTTATAGGAAGTGTATTTTTAAAGCTGATTTTATGAGAAATTTGTTTGTCCTCTTCTTTACTCTTTGCTCTTATATGGGGTTTGCTCAGAGTGATAGTCTTGCTATTACTCCGCCAAGGAGGTATCCACCTTCCTGTGATTGTTTTCAGGGAATGATTGACCTGACCCCAAGGCTGGCTTACACCTATG
>NZ_CAURLX010000018.1:0-37062 GCF_963525585.1 uncultured Capnocytophaga sp.
GACCAGACAAGGTCATATTTTTAACCTTAGAGGTGGTCGGGAACACCTCTTTCGTCCTTTTACAATAAACTAGTAGCCATTTTGGGTTAAAAAGGAACATCTGATGTGGAATCATTTTTATCAAAAGCATTATTAATATCTCCTTTGGGTATATTGGCAGAGGAGGTTCTATTCTCTTCTTCTTCTCTATCATTATTTCTAGAAGCAAAAGACTGCATTGGGGAGAAGGGACCCGTTGTTAGATTACTGAAAACTCCATTTTCAAACCTCAATCGAACATTATCCAGCCCACCATTACGATGCTTAGCTATAATAAACTCTGCTTGTTTCTCCGTAGGAGTAGCATCTGTGTCATCCCAAGTTCCTAACCCATAGTATTCCGGACGATAAAGGAAGGTAACAATATCGGCATCCTGCTCTATAGCTCCTGATTCCCTAAGGTCAGAAAGCTGTGGTCGCCTATGCCCTTGCCTAGTATCCACATTACGAGATAGCTGAGAGAGCGCAATTACAGGGATATCCAATTCCTTGGCTAAAGCCTTGAGGTTACGAGAGATGGTCGAGATTTCTTGTTCCCTATTCCCCACTCCTTTATTGGTAGTATTTGCCGTCATCAGTTGCAAATAATCTATAAAAATAATTTTCACTCCATATTTGGAGACCATACGCCTAGCCTTGGCTCGCAAATCAAAGATAGAAAGAGAAGGTGTATCATCTATATATAAGGGAGCTTCTAGGAGGTCTTGTATCTTGAAGTTTAGTCGTTCAAAATCATCTTCGGTAAGCTTTCCTGTACGTAATTTATCCGAAGTAATCCCTGTTTCCGAAGCTATAAGCCTAGTAATAAGCTGTATGGCAGACATCTCTAAAGAGAAAAAAGCAACAGGAATCTTACTATTAATAGCGATATTTCTTGCCATCGTAAGGGTAAAAGCTGTCTTTCCCATTGCGGGTCGAGCGGCTACTATGATAAGGTCGGTAGGTTGCCAGCCAGCGGTAATCTCATCTACTTTGGTAAATCCACAGGGAACCCCACTGAATTCCTCTTTCTTTTTATGTAATTCTTTTATTTTTTCGCGTGCTTTCAGTACCAATTCTCTAGCTGATTCCGAAGTACGAGTAATATTCCCTTGGGTAATGGCAAAGAGCTTGCTTTCTGCACTATCCAATAGGTCAAATACATCTACCTCTTCATTATATGCTTCTTCGCTAATCTCACTGGACATCTTTATGAGGCTTCTTTTGATATGCTTCTGGAGAAGTATTCTGGCGTGAAACTCTATATTGGCTGAAGAAGACACCTTTTCAGTAAGATATACCAGATATGCCCCCCCTCCTACTTCTTTGAGAACGCCTCCTTTGAGTAATTCCTCTCGAACGGTCATCATATCTATAGGTAAGGACTCGCGGAATAATTTATCTATAGCCGCATAGATTTTCTGGTGCGCAGGCATATAAAATGCCTCCTCTGAGAGAATATCTATGACTTCATCTACTCCTCGCTTATCAATGAGCATTCCTCCTAGGACTACTTCCTCCAGTTCCAAGTCCTGAGGCGGTATCTTCCCTTTCTCAAGGGTAATGGTACGGGGTACATAAGCAGATTCATTGGCTGTTCTTGATGATATATTTTCCATCTCTATTGGTTATTTATATTTTCGAGGCAAATGTACGAGGTTTTTTAGGATTAAAAAAAACAGAATCCGAACAAAGGTTCTATTTTCCGGATTCAATGTAAGTATTTTGGAAAGTAAATATTTGATTCTATGAATTATCTCTTCCAAAAAAGATAGAATATTATTTTTTTCAACAAGAAAATAAATCCTGTGAAAATCACCAAAAACCATTTCCATTAATTCATCACTCAAGTTTTGCAAGTTATATTCCTATGTGTTATGCTGAACTCACATTAAATTAACATTTTACCAATTCATCTATTTATTGTATCTTTGCCAAAAGTTCTTGTTCTAGGGAGCTTTTCCTTATATTCAAATAAAAATTTAAACCGATTGTAATGTATAGCAAAGAAGAATCCTCCAAATTACGAGAAGAATTCTGGACTTCTTTTGGAAAATCCTTCCCTAGGAAATGGATTTTATACCGAACAGGAGTAAAAGAGATTCTATTCAAGTTCTATTTTGACACCAAAAAAGCGATGGTTTGTATCGATATAGAAGGTAGCTTGGATTCAAGAGAGAAATATTTCACCAAAATGGAATCTCTCAGAGGTATTTTCAGTGATTTCTTGCCCAATAACCAATATGAAAAAGAGTTTGTACTGGAGAATGGAAAAGAAATCTCTAGAATTTGGATAGAAAAGAAAGATGTTTGTATCCATAACAAAGCAACTTGGCAGGAAACTATGGAATTTTTTGTTTCAAATATGTCACAGATAGAACTTTTCTGGCAGGAATACGAAGATTTGTTCAAGGAAGATGTATTCTGAGTTCGTTTTCGAAATTTTTTGTGAAATCCGTTCTTAGAATAAAAGCTAATAAAAAATTTCAGATTTTGGTTGTATTTATCGTATTTTTTAGTAACTTTGTACGGGATTTCAAAGAGCAATCTTATTCTTTTGTTATGAGCTTCATTAGAGGCGTCTAAATTCCTGAAAAAGAATAATCTAAACCAAAAACTTACTTAGAACTAAAAGAAGAACTTATGATTTTAGAAATGAAAGTTCCCTCTCCCGGGGAATCCATCACTGAAGTAGAAATTGCCTCTTGGCTTGTAAAAGATGGTGATTATGTAAAAAAAGATCAAGCAATTGCAGAAGTAGATTCTGATAAGGCTACACTAGAGCTTCCTGCAGAGGCAAGTGGTATTATTACTCTTAAGGCTGAAGAAGGAGACACTGTAGCTGTAGGTCAGGTAGTATGCTTAATTGACACTAGTGCCGAGCAACCCGCAGAAAGTGCTCCTATAAAAGAAACTCCTGTAGAACCTGCAAAAAGTACTCCTGCTCCTACAGTAGCCCCTACCCCAGCCCCTACTATTGAAAAGGCTCCAGCCCCCTCTTACAGTACTGGAGAAGCTAGCCCTGCAGCCAAAAAAATCCTCTCTGAAAAACAGATTTCACCTAATGAAATAAAAGGAACAGGCAAAGGTGGACGTATCACAAAAGAAGATGCTCTGAATGCGCAACCTGCACGCCATAGTATGGGAACTCCTACTAATGGCAAGAGAACAGAGAAACGAGCAAAATTATCTATGCTTCGCCGTAAAGTAGCCGAACGCTTGGTTTCTGCAAAGAATGAAACTGCAATGCTTACTACTTTCAATGAAGTAGATATGTCTGTCATCTATGAAATCCGTAACGAATATAAGGATGTCTTCAAAGAAAAGCATAATGTGGGCTTAGGATTTATGTCTTTCTTTACATTAGCCGTTGTACGCGCCCTCAAGCTATTTCCTGATGTCAATTCTATGATTGATGACAAAGAGAAGATTACTTACGAATATTGTGATATTTCAATTGCTGTATCAGGACCTAAAGGACTGATGGTTCCTGTTATCCGCAATGCTGAAAATCTTTCTTTCAGAGGTGTAGAAGCCGAAGTAAAACGCCTCGCTATCCGTGCCCGAGAAGGACAAATTACTGTAGATGAAATGACTGGTGGAACTTTCACTATTACTAATGGTGGAGTATTTGGTAGTATGCTTTCTACCCCTATTATTAATCCTCCTCAGTCAGCTATTTTAGGAATGCATAATGTAGTAGATCGTGCTATTGTACGAAATGGACAAATTGTTATTGCCCCTGTAATGTATGTAGCTCTTTCTTATGACCATCGTATCATTGACGGACGTGAGTCTGTTGGATTCCTAGTAGAAGTAAAAAATGCTCTAGAAAATCCAGTAGAACTCCTAATGAATAATGACTTAAAGAGTGCTTTAGAACTCTAAGATTTTTTATAAGTAAAAAAACCCTTTAGAACTTTCTAAAGGGTTTTTTTATTATCAACTGAATTATTATTGCTTGGTTAGGATATAATAAGAAGCTAACTCTCCTTCTATTTCTTTTCCATCTTCCAGAAATACTATTGTATTCTCTTTTACTTTATAGGAAGTCTTTCTATCCTTTTCTTCACTACTGATAAGAGTTATGATTTTATTCTCTTTATCATAAGAAACACTTCCTTTATCTTTCGTAACAATATCCTCAGCCGTTTCTTCCGAGGTATAAGTACTTTCATTAAGCGTTATAAGAACATTAATTCCACTACAATCCGCACAAGGAAACATCCCTTTATAAGTTCCTACATACTCATCGGCTTGAGTAGAAGTTTTTTGTTCTGTATCAGCCCCTGAAGAATTATCAGTATTCTGATTTTGAGTAGTTTGATTACAAGAAAATAACATAGCTACTCCAGCTAGTAAAAATATTTTTTTCATTGAAAATGTATTTGAATTTGAACACAAAGATACGAATTAATACTCAAAAATAAGGAAATAATATCTATTTTTTCAGGCAAAACATTATTTGTTATTTCTACTTAAAAATTGTATCTTTGTCCTTTAAAAGATTTTTAATCAAATTCAACCCTTTACAATATGTATATTACCTTAGCCATTTTAGTTATATCATCTATATTTTTTATATTAGGAAAGATACGTTCTGATTTAGTTGCTTTATCTTCTTTGCTATTACTTGTTCTTTTCGGAATACTTAGTCCTCAGGAAGCTTTGTCTGGTTTTTCGAATCCTGTTGTCATTATGATGATAGGTCTTTTTGTAGTAGGAGGAGCCATATTCCAGACGGGACTTGCCAAGATGATTAGCAACAAGCTCTTAAAATTAGCTGGGAAAAGCGAGCTTAAGCTATTCATATTGGTAATTCTAGCGACTTCTTTTATAGGTGCTTTTGTAAGTAATACAGGTACTGTTGCACTTATGCTTCCTATCGTGGTAAGTATGGCAATGAATGCAAATATCAACTCGTCTCGATTATTAATGCCCTTAGCTTTTGCAAGTAGCCTAGGAGGAATGATGACCTTGATAGGAACTCCTCCTAACTTAATTATCAATGAAGAACTTATCAAAAATAATTTTCCTTCTCTTTCTTTCTTTTCTTTCACTCCTGTAGGACTAATAGCCTTGGCTGTAGGATTGCTTTATTTGATTCCTGTAAGCAAATATTTATTAAACAAAAAAGATACTAATCCAGAAGATAAAAAAAACAACAAATCCCTAACTGATTTAATAGAAGAATATCAGCTTTCAAAAGATATCCACCTAGTGATGATAGGAAAAAATGCTCCTTTCATAGGAAAAACACTCCTTGAGAGTAATTTATCTGAAAAATATGAGGTAAATGTAACCGAAATTCTAAGAAAACCTAATATAAATACATCTATTTTTCAAAATCCTAATAGAGAATTGGCTCAAGCTAATACAATCCTTAATGAAGGAGATATTTTATTTGTTCAAGGAGATATCAGAAAGATAGAAACTATGGCTTGGGAAAAATCTCTCAGTATAGTTCAAGACAAATTCTCCTCTCAGGAGGAACTAATGAATTCACAAAAGCACGGAATTGCTGAGATACTTGTTACCTCTACCTCCCGACTTGTGAACTTGCCCATCAAAAAATCAAGATTCCGCGACAGTTATTCTCTAAATATTCTAGGTATTCAAAGAAATGAGACCTACATATTAAAAAATCTAAAGGATCAAAAAATCCATTCAGGGGATATCTTACTCGTTCAAGGTTCTTGGAAAGATATTGGTAGGCTTAACGAACAACAAAGACATCTTATTGTATTAGGACAGCCTCTACGGCAAGCCTCTAAAGTAAGTATTACACATAAAGCACCTATTGCAGCAATCATTATGCTTCTGATGATAGGAAGTATGATGTTTGATTTTATTCCTATGCAGCCTGTTACAGCTGTTATGGTTGCCTCTTTATTGATGGTATTCTCTGGAGCATTACCCAATGTAGAAGCTGCTTATAAGACTATTAATTGGGAAAGTGTTGTTCTTATTGCAGCGATGCTCCCTATGGCTTTAGCACTGGAAAAAACAGGAACCTCAGAACTAGTTTCCAATATGTTGGTTGGAAATTTAGGCAATTATAGCCCTTATATACTCTTGGCAAGTATTTATTTCACTACTTCCCTTCTTACTATGTTTATCAGTAATACGGCTACAGCCATCTTAGTTGCCCCTATCGCTATGAGTGCTGCCACAAGTATGGAAGTAAATCCTCTTCCTTTCTTGATAGCAGTTTCTGTAGGAGCTAGTATGTGCTTTGCATCTCCTTTTTCAACTCCTCCAAATGCCTTAGTAATGTCTGCAGGGAGATATACTTTTATGGACTATGTAAAAGTAGGACTTCCTTTACAAATACTTATGGGAATTGTTATGATTCTTATTCTGCCTTTACTTTTTCCTTTTGGGAATTAGGAATATAATTTATTTTACTTTACTTAAAGCATAACTACTTGAAGTTATGCTTTCTCTTTCTTTTACCAATAAGTGTGTTATCTAATATCCTCTGTATCTTTTGTTTATTCCTACGTACAGAAAAACTTCTATTATAATAAAATAGAATAAGTGTTGTCCCTATTATGAATAAGAATAAAACTATAAATAAAGTTATAGTAGAAATATATAAATTAGCAATATAAAAGAAAATGAATACCAGCAAATTAAATAAAGCTAATAACAAACTTGCTTGAATATGGGATAACTTCATATAATCTATCATTATATGATGTATGTGATTTCTATCAGCAAAAAATGGACTCCTATGTTTAAGAATACGGATAAGAAAAACACGCATTGTATCTACAAATGGGATATATAGAATAATAAAAACTAATACAAACTTATTATAATAGTTAATATTAGCCATAGATAATCTTTCTATTGGCAAATTTAAAAATCGGAGAGTACAAACTCCAATTACAAAGCCTATTAACAGAGAACCTGTATCTCCCATAAAGATACTGTTTTTCTTTGATATATTGTATCTTAAGAAGGCAGACAAACAACCTATAGAACTTATGGAAAGTAAAACAAAATAATAATCCTCTGTCTGGTAAAAAATATAGGAAAATATACTAAAAATCATAATTCCTACCATTGAGGCTGAACCATTTATCCCATCTATCAGATTATAAGCATTAACAATTGATATAATAATAAATATCCCCAAGAAATAAGAAATCCACAAAGGAAGTTCATAAAAACCTAAGAAACCATTTAATGAAGTAATTGACAACTCATTACTATCCATTACAAATATAAAAGAAAGCATTTGCCCTATTATCTTAGTACGAGGAGAAACACCTACCAAATCATCTTTTATACCTATATAGAAAAGTATTAAAAGCCCTATAACTAATGAGAGCCCTAACTTATGGCTATCATATACTTGTAAAAAATATAAGCTACTTAACAAACTTGCAAAAAAAGCAACCCCTCCCATTGTAGGTGTCTTTTCTTTATGAGAACTCCTTTGATTAGGCTTATCCATCAGATTCTTTGTCCTAACAATTGAGATAATTCGTGGAATTACCAGATAAGAAACTATAAATGATTGAAATACAATCAATAAAGATAATAATTCAAACGAAAGGTTACTATACACATATTGCATAATCACTTCATTTTAATAGGGCAAAGATAAAAATTTATTTAGAAAATTAAAAATAATTTCAAAAAAAACTAAAATATTACATTTCTTTAATAATCAAACTATTATAAAAAAACTATATTTTTTTTTTCAAAAAAAGTGCTTCTATAACAAATAAAATTCGTAATTTCGTGCCATATTTCAAAGTATAAATATTATTACAATGAGTAAGTATGATGTTATAGTATTAGGTAGCGGTCCTGGAGGTTATGTAACCGCTATTCGTGCCTCACAACTAGGCTTCAAAACAGCTGTTGTTGAAAAAGAAAATCTTGGGGGTGTGTGCCTTAATTGGGGATGTATTCCTACCAAAGCTCTCCTAAAGTCAGCACAAGTATTTGAGTACCTCAAACACGCTGATAGCTATGGTATTACTATTAAGGATAAAGGATTCGATAAAGATTTCTCCGCAGTAATTAAGCGTAGCCGTGATGTAGCTGGCACAATGAGCAAAGGAGTTCAGTTCTTAATGAAAAAGAATAAAATTGATGTGATCAATGGATATGGAACCCTCAAACCTGGTAAAAAAATAGATGTAAAAGATAAAGATGGTAAAGTAACCGAATACAGTGCTGATCATATCATTATTGCTACTGGTGCTCGTTCTCGTGAATTACCTGCACTTCCTCAAGATGGGAAAAAAATCATTGGTTACCGACAAGCTCTTACCCTTCCTGAACAACCTAAAAAAATGATTATTGTTGGAAGTGGTGCTATTGGAATTGAATTTGCTTACTTCTATAATTCAATGGGAACTGAAGTAACTGTGGTAGAATTTATGCCAAATATTGTTCCTGTGGAAGATGAGGAAATCTCAAAACAACTTGAAAAAAGCTTTAAAAAATTGGGTATAAACATTATGACTTCTTCTGAAGTTACCAAAGTAGATACTCAAGGAAAAGGAGTAAAAGCATATGTAAAAACAGCCAAAGGAGAAGAAGTCCTTGAAGCTGATATTCTTCTCTCTGCTGTAGGTATCAAAACAAATATAGAAAACATAGGATTGGAAGCTGTAGGTATCAAAACTGAGCGCGATAAAATCCTTGTAAATGAATACTACCAAACCAATGTTCCTGGTTATTACGCAATTGGTGATGTCGTTCCTGGTCAGGCATTAGCTCACGTAGCTTCTGCAGAAGGAATCCTCTGTGTGGAGAAAATAAAAGGACTACACGTAGAACCTATTAATTATGGAAATATCCCTGGATGTACTTATTGTACTCCTGAAATTGCTTCTGTAGGTCTTACTGAAAAGCAAGCTAAAGAAAAAGGATACGAAATAAAGGTAGGTAAGTTCCCATTTACTGCCTCTGGTAAAGCCAATGCAGCAGGAACTACTGAAGGATTTATCAAGGTAATCTTTGATGCCAAATATGGCGAATGGTTAGGTTGCCATATGATTGGTGCTGGTGTTACCGATATGATTGCTGAGGCTGTAGTTGCTCGAAAATTAGAAACTACAGGACACGAGATTATCAAAGCTGTACACCCTCACCCTACAATGAGTGAAGGAGTAAAAGAGGCTGTAGCAGCTGCTTATGGAGAAGCTATTGATATTTAAAAAAATCTTTATTTCTAATTGGGTAGGAGTTTAAGTACTCTTACCCTTTTTTACTTAAAACCTAAAAAAATGATTTTATTAGATGGAAAGAAGGCTTCTGCTATTGTACAAGAAACAATAGCTAAAGAAGTTTCTTCAATAAAAAAACAAGGAAAAAGGCCTCCTCACTTAGTAGCTATACTAGTAGGTAAAAATGGAGCTAGTGTAACTTATGTCAATAATAAGGTTACCGCTTGTGAAAGAGTTGGGTTTAACTCTTCTATCATAGAATTACCTGAAAATGTTACTCAAGATGAACTTTTGAAGAAAATAAAAGAACTTAATGAGGATAATAATATTGATGGATTTATAGTACAGCTTCCTCTTCCTAAGCATATTAACGAACAAGAGGTTCTCCTCTCAATAAATCCAGACAAAGATGCTGATGGATTTCATCCTACTAATTTTGGACGTATGGCGCTAGGTCTTGAGTCCTTCATTCCTGCAACTCCCTATGGTATATTAGAACTTCTTACACAATACCAAATTCCAACTGAAGGAAAAAATGTGGTTGTAATTGGTCGTTCTGACATTGTTGGAAAGCCTATCAGTATACTTCTTTCTCAGAAACCCTGGAATGCAACGGTTACCCTTACTCACAGTCGTACCCATAATCTAACTGATTATACAAAAAAAGCAGATATAATTATTGCAGCTATAGGAATTCCTAACTTTTTAAAGGCTGAAATGATTAAAGATGGAGTTGTAATAATAGATGTAGGTATCACAAGAGTAGAAGATAGTAGCAGTAAGAAAGGATTTCGTATTGTAGGAGATGTTGATTTTGAAAATGTAAAAGAAAAAACAAGCCATATAACTCCTGTACCAGGAGGAGTTGGTCCTATGACTATAGCTATGTTATTGAAAAATACTTTAAATGCTTACATAAGAAATCAAAAAAGATAAATTTTACTGTCCCCAGAGAATTCTGGGGACAATTTTATCTTAGTGGCTATTTATTCTTTTTTATTTTTTCAATAACGATATCAACATCTTCACTACTAAATACATAAGAGTTTCCACTAACAGTCCTTATAAAAAAACATTGTTCAGAATCCCCTACAAAAGAATAATATTTACCTATTTTCTCAGAAGAAAATAATCCTATAAATCCCCAAAAACCTCCAGACCCAAATATTCTTACATCTCGTAAAGAAGGAGAGTATCTATCTATAAATAGAATACTATTATAGTTTATCTTAACTTTTCCAAGTACTTTTTTCATTATAAAACATTGTGGCTCAAGTAATATATACACAGGAGCATTTAGCACAAAAACTAAAGGAAGAATTAGTAGAATTATAATAATAAATAATAATTTATAATCATTATTGTGTATATATTTTGTAATTAAAAATATCTCTCCGATAATTATTATTAAGCTCACAATAACTGTAATGATTCTCACAACCCGACTATAATGAACATTTATTCTCATAACTTAACTTGTATTTAAATATTATTCTCTAAAAACTTTCTCTACTCCATTGAGCTTTCTCAACCCTTCTAATAAAGAATTCAAAGATTCTGTATTAGAAACTAACAATGTGATTTCTCCTTCAAAAATACCAGCCTTACTTGTTAGCTGAATATTATTCATTCCTAACCCATTATGAGTGATGTAATTAGCTATTTCTGCTGCTAATCCTTTTCTATCCACTCCTATAATCTTGATTGTTGTCTCAAATTCACGTTCAGTCGATTTGACCCATTTAGCTGGTGTTATTCTATAAGCAAAATTAGAAAACATTGAGAGAGCATTAGGACAATCTTTCTTATGAACCTTAATACTTCCTCCATTAACAGCTATATAGCCAAAAATTTCATCTCCTGGAATTGGAGTACAACATTTAGAAAAACTATAATCCAATACTTGTTCATCTTTACCAAAGACAATCATATCGTACTGATGGCTTTCCTTTGCTTTCTCAGGAGCTGTATATGTAGCAGCCTTTTTTCTAAAGAAATTAAATATAGAGGTACTTCTACTGGATACAAAGTTCTTGAGCATCTGGTTATTAATCTCCCCTGTTGCCATCTGGTAAAAAATATCCTGGCTTGTCTTAGTTTTGAAGAAAGTCACTAAGTCATTGGTTACTTTTTCATCTAAAGTGATTTTTAATTGTTTTAGTTTCCTACGAAGAACCTCTTTTCCTTCCTCTGCAATTTTTTTACGATTTTCTTTTAGAGCTCCTTTTATCTTAGCAATTGCCTTAGTTGTAGTAGCATAGTCTAGCCAATTGGGATTAGGTATCGCATTTTCTGCAGTAATAATTTCTACCTGCTCGCCACTTCTAAGTTTGTAATTTAAAGGAACAAGCTTTCCATTTACCTTGGCGCCACGTGTATGCATCCCTACTTCTGTATGAATACTAAATGCGAAATCCAAAGGAGTAGCTCCTTTAGGTAAAGATTTTATCTCACCATTGGGTGTAAATATAAATATTTCATCAGCATAGAGATTCATTTTGAATTCTTGGACAAATTCCACTGCATTAGCTTCATTATTTTCCAATACTTCCTGAAGTCTATTCAACCACTGCTCTATTCCTCGTTCTTTCTGTTCACCGTGCTTATACTTAAAGTGAGCTGCATAACCTTTTTCTGCAATTTCGTGCATTCGTTCGCTACGAATTTGCACTTCTACCCATTTATTTTGAGGTCCTACTACTGTTATATGCAAAGCCTCATATCCTGTCGATTTAGGAGATGAAAGCCAATCCCTTAATCGTGTAGGATTAGGGCGAAAATAATCTGTAACAATGGAATAAATCTTCCACGCTAGGAACTTTTCATTATCGGGATCACTCTTATAAATAATACGAATAGCAAATTTATCATAAACTTCTTCAAAAGGAATTTTCTTAGAAGTCATTTTCTTATAGATAGAATAAATAGATTTAGGACGTCCTTTTATATAATACTCTATTTTTTCCTTATCCAGAGCTACCTTTACAGTATTAGAAAACTCTTCTATATACCGCATTTGTTCTTCTTTGGAACCTTCTATTTTGCTAAAAATTTCATAATATTGCTCAGGTTCTGTATATTTAAGACCCAAATCTTCCAATTCTGTCTTTATATTATAAAGTCCAACACGATGCGCTAATGGAGCATAAATAAAAAGAGTCTCTGAAGCTATTTTTTGTTGTTTATAGCTAGGCATAGAATCCATTGTCTGCATATTATGCAAGCGATCGGCTATTTTTATAAGGATTACACGCACATCATCATTAAGTGTAAGAAGCATCTTACGGAAATTTTCTGCCTGAAAAGAAACATCTGTATCCCTACTCAAGTCAGAAATTTTCGTAAGCCCTTTAACTATTTTAGCTATTGTATCTCCAAAGATTTCAGCTATATTTTCAATTGTAATGGGTGTATCTTCTACCACATCATGTAGAAGAGCCGCTGCTATAGATGTTGCATCAAGCCCTATATTCTGAGCCACTATCTTAGCCACTGCAATGGGATGGAAGATATAGGGTTCTCCACTTTTTCGCCTTTGTTCCTTGTGAGCATCTACAGCCATATCGAAGGCTTTTCTAATGAGCTTTTTATCTTCATCACTAAGAGCCTGATAACTTACCCGTAGTAATTCTTTATATGCCTGTGCAATGTCTTTACTCTCTTGAGCTGTATAGTATTCCGTTTCCATAATTGATATCTGCTAAATAAATGCTATATTACGGCTTTTTTTGAAAATAAAAAAATATTTTAACTTTTTTATTATTTCATATCTAGAAAATTAATCTGTAACAAGATTTTAAATTAATGTCCTCCCCATAGAAAATAATATTACAGAAAAGTTTTATACTATAGAAAATAATATTACAGAAAAGTTTTATACTTGTGATAGTTATTAAATAAATTTTATTAACTTTGTCCTCAAAAAATATTATTTTTTATTGATGTTAAACCAGTAAAATATTAGGCAAGTACGCCCTATTTTACAAAATTATTTGAGCTAATATTACAAAAATGTGGAGAGAAAGAACTCAATTAGTAGTAAAAAGAGAAGGTTTAGAAAAATTAACGCAAGCACATGTATTGGTAGTTGGATTAGGAGGCGTGGGAGCTTTTGTAGCTGAGTTTTTAGCCAGAGCTGGAGTAGGAACTCTCACCATTGTAGATGGAGATACCGTAGATACTACTAATAAAAACAGGCAACTTATAGCACTTAATTCTACAATAGGTAAGTCAAAAGCAAGGCTTATGGGAGAGCGAATCAAGGATATCAATGAGAAAATCAATCTTCATATTATTGAAGACTTCCTTACTCCTGAAACAGCCTATGATTTAGTAAATAAAGAATTTGACTATGTTGCTGATTGTATAGATAGCATTTCCCCTAAGATAAGTCTTATCCGAGCTTGCCACGATAAGCGTATTCGGGTAATAAGCAGTATGGGGGCTGGAGGAATATTAGACCCTTCAAAAATTAAAGTTGCTGATATTTCCCGAACACGAGATTGCCCTCTGGCACGTACCATTCGTAAAAGATTAAAGAAAGAAGGTATACATCCTAAGTTCAAGGCTGTTTTCTCTCTTGAATTACCGAGCAAAGATATGATGGCTCTCACAGATGGTAGTAACTTCAAGCGTTCCTATTATGGTACTATGAGCTATATGCCAGCTCTCTTTGGGATACATATAGCAGGAACTATTATCCGTAAGCTTATAGAATAAAACACTAGATTAGAACCAGAAACCAATATTAAAAAGCCAAAGGAATTTATTGGTTTCTGGCGAATAGGTAGCTTTTATCTCAATAGGCCCAAGAATAGTATCTGAGCTAATTCCTAAAGCATAACCAGTGTATTGTGGTCTAGAAAACCATTTATTACCATTGAACATATTCTCCTCTGCATTTGCAATATTAGCAATGGCTTTAATGTAATTTCTTTTATAGAATTGATAATTCAGAGTCATTTCTCCTTTGAGAAAATCATAATTACCAAAGCTCATATAATCATATCCATAGAAAGGAAGTAAATTTCCAAAGAGATTATTACCTTGTCCTCCAAAAACATATTGCAAGAAAGGAGCATTAGGAAGCCCAAAGTGAACACCTCCTGAGAAGATAGCTTTAGCAGAGAGCCTATTAGAGAATTTCCACGCCCCTCCTAAATCTGCTTTTAACAGGAGAATAGGATTTATCCTTTCTCCATATCCTTGTGAATGAAAGTACCAATGTCCTTTAGCATCAAAGTAAGCTCCTTCTGTTGGGAATAAAGCATTGTCTAAGGAATCATAACGTATATATCCAAAAAGAGAATAATAATTTACTCTTTCCTTAAAACTATCCGAATTCAATCTCACTTGATAAAGTTCGTGTTCCATTCCCGTTCCTAGAAGGAATTTGTGCTTAAAAAAAATTGATTGTATATAAAGCTGATTTTTCAGGCGAGCCAAAGCTATATTGGTATCTCCTGTGTTAAGAGAAAAACCATTAAAAGAAATATCTCTACGGAATCTATCATATTTACTCTGGAAACCATAACTTGTGTAAAACCCCTTATCTACATAATAATCAAACTTATATCTAATATTATCTCCTGCAATAAAATCGAAAGAAATCAAGTCATCTTTTTGTAAAAATCCTGAGCGACTCATATTTAAAAGGACTCCTGTTTTATATAAATTATCATAATGAACCGCCATTTTTATCCACGTTTGTGCAGGAACTTCATCCAAAGTAAAACGAAGTTCTTCTCCATTTTCCATAGGACAAATATGATAACTTATTCCACTAAAATTCTGAGTTGCCATAATATTTTGGATTCCCTCTTTTAGATCAGAAAAAGAGATTTTATCTCCCCATTGGAAACCCAATTTTCCCCTAAGGTACGCATCTGAATAATGCTTATTTCCTGCAAATGTGATATTACTAATTGATAAAGAATCTGAAATTTTTACTTTTGGCAAAGGATATTCATTCTCCTTCAAGAAATTTCCTAACCATTGAAGATGAGGAAGAATCTTTTTGGTAGCTACTCGACCAGAATCAATAATAGCTTGCCCTTCTTGGAAAGAAATTACATTATAAGCACTTATATCAGGATGAATATAGATATCTGTTTTCTCACGTTTTTCTTTCATCTCATTAGCAATCTTATAGCTAGTAATCTGTAATAATACATTATTAGCCGATTTGAGATCTTTACGTGTTTTCAGAGGAGATTGTACATCTACCCCTATGATGATATCCATCCCCTTAGCTCTTACTTCATCTATAGGATAATTATTCATCACTCCACCATCAGTAAGCCATCTTCCGTCCATTTCTATTGGAGCAAATAAAGTGGGAAAAGCTCCACTTGCCATCATAGCCTGGGCGAGATCCCCTTTTTCCAAAATAATCTCTTCTCCTGTTTCTACATCTGTAGCCATACACAGAAAAGGAATAGGTAACTTAGAAAAATCATCTATCTTCCTCACACCATAGGTAAGCTGACTTAGAAAATTATAAAGATTAACTCCTTGTGAGAATCCTGCAGGAAGAGCAAACTTACCTTCACGTAAGGCTAGAGATATCATATATCGATCTCGATTCTCTTTTTCATAAAAATTCTGTGCTGAACGAGATACATTATCCTGAATAATCTGTTCTAAGTCAGAAGAATGAAATATAGAGTCCAATTGTTGAGAGGAATAACCAGAGGCATACAAGCCTCCTATGATAGCACCCATACTTGTTCCTCCTATGTAGTCAATTTTTATTCCTGCTTGCTCTATTGCTTCTAAAGCTGCAATATGAGCCAATCCCTTAGCTCCTCCCCCACTAAGAACTAGCCCTACCTTAAGGTTTTTTCCTTTGAGGTCTGCTAAGGAGCGTATTTTTTCTTGAGAAAACAATAAGTTTTTTGAAAAAAACACCAAAAGAAATAAAAAAAGATACCTCATAACAATAACTCTAGAATAAAAGAATATATTATTACTTTAATTTTGGGTTATTTTGATGTCTATCGTGATCCCGTTTTGTTTTGGCTTCCATTTTTCTATCAAAAGCCTGTTGCAAATCAATCCCTGTTTGATTTGCTAAACAAAGAACTACGAAAACTACATCAGCCAATTCTTCTCCAAGGTCTTTAGCCTTATCACTTTCTTTTTCTGATTGTTCTCCATACCGACGTGCAATAATACGAGCTACCTCTCCTACTTCTTCTGTAAGCTGAGCCATATTTGTTAGCTCATTAAAGTAACGTACACCGTGTTCTTTTATCCAGTTATCTACTGCTAGTTGAGCATTTTTTATATTCATAAATACTATTTTTAAGGTTTTTGTTCACTTACATAAAGTGTCTGATCTAGCACTTCAAACGAAAGAGTTTTATCATCATTAAGAGTCATTTTAAGTAATAATTCTCCCCAATCTAATCCATCTGAAAAGTCACAAATTACCCATCTATGATTTAATAATTTTATTTTATTTATTTGAAACTTAGCATTTCGACGAGGACGATAAGAAATGAGTGGATGATTCTCGTCTTTGGTTATATTAGTAGCCATAAGTTGCTGCCGTACAAACTCTTCTGAATCTTCAATACCATTTTCATAAAAGAAATATTGGCTATCTTCATTATACTGGATATCAAAGTATCTAGCATCGGAAAGCTCTTCAGAAAGCTTACGAATAGAATCTTGTAATGTCTCTATAGAAAGTTTTTCTTCTTTTTGAACTATTTTCTTCTCATCTTTATTATCTCCACAAGAAATCATAAATATGCTACCTGTGAGAAGTAAAAAAGGTAATTTTATGAGCTTCATTATTCTTTTATATAAAAGTTATTTTACCTCTATTCCATTAGCAATTCCTTCATTATCAGGATTAAGAAAAACAAATTTTCCTTGAGAATCCTCAACCATAAGTATCATCCCCTGACTTTCTACGCCTCTAAGTTTTCTGGGAGCTAAGTTAACAAGTACTGTTACTTTCTTTCCAATAATTTCCTTAGGATCAAAGCTCTGGGCAATACCTGAGACTATAGTACGTTGGTCAATACCTGTATCCACTTTCAGAATAAGGAGTTTATCAGCCTTAGGCATTTTTTCAGCTTCAAGAATCGTACCTATACGAATATCCATCTTAGCGAAATCCTCATAGGAAATTAACTCTTTCTGAGGTGCAATTTCTTTAGAATTCGAAATAGCTTGCATATTTTCTTTTTTGCTATTTTCTAATTTGTCTATTTGCTTTTGGATAACCTCATCTTCTATTTTCTCAAAAAGTAATTGAGAAGTCCCTATTTGATGTCCTGACTTAATCAGGCTATCACTAACAAAGACATTTTCCCAAGTGGGTAAAATATCCATATCATCAAACCTTAACATCTTCTTTAACTTTTGAGAGGTAAAAGGTAAGAAAGGTTCACTAACAATAGCCAAAGCAGTAGCTATCTGGAGGGCTACATACATAATAGTTTCTACACGTTGCTCATCTGTTTTGATAAGTTTCCAAGGTTCCTCATCTGCTAAAAATTTGTTTCCTAAGCGAGCAATATTCATCAGTTCTTGTTGAGCTTCACGGAATCGATAACGCTCCAAGGATTGTTCTATTTTTTCAGTAAGTTCCTTTATTTGAATAAATATTTCTTTATCTACTTCTGTGAAATCATTAGGACAAGGAACTCTTCCTTCATAATATTTCTGAGTAAGTACTAGTACTCTATTGATGAAATTCCCATAGATTGCCACCAATTCATTATTATTTCTTGCTTGGAAATCTTTCCAAGTAAAATCATTATCTTTGGTCTCAGGAGCATTAGCCGTCAGTACATATCTTAGCGTATCCTGTTGTGATGGAAATTCTTCTAAATATTCATTAAGCCACACCGCCCAATTCTTTGATGTAGAGAGTTTGTTACCCTCCAAATTCAAAAATTCATTAGCAGGAACATTCTCAGGCAAAATATAAGAACCTTCAGCTTTAAGCATTGCTGGGAAAATAATACAATGAAATACAATATTATCTTTACCTATAAAGTGAATAAGCTTAGTATTCTTATCTTTCCAATACAAAGTCCAATCCTTTCCCTCACGGATTGCCCATTCCTTAGTAGAAGAAATATACCCTATAGGAGCATCAAACCACACATAAAGCACCTTGCCCTCTGCTCCCTCTACAGGTACAGGAATACCCCAGTTCAAATCACGAGTTACGGCACGAGGTCGTAACCCATCATCAATCCAACTCTTCACCTGCCCATATACATTAGGTTTCCAATCATTTTTGTGCCCTTGGATAATCCATTCTTCCAAAAAACTAGTGTAATCTTGCAAAGGAAGAAACCAATGTTTGGTTTTCTTAAGAATAGGTTTTGTTCCTGTCAAGGTAGATTTTGGATTTATCAAATCAATAGCATTCAATGAAGTTCCACATCGCTCACATTGGTCTCCATATGCCTCTTCATTACCACATTTAGGACACGTACCTATTACAAAGCGATCTGCTAAAAACTGTCCTGCTTGTTCATCATAAAGCTGTTCTGAAGTTTCTTCTATAAATTTTCCTTTGTCATAAAGAATTTTGAAAAATTCAGAAGCCGTTTGGTGATGTATAGGTAAAGAAGTTCGTGAATAATTATCAAAGGAAATACCAAAATCAAAGAGAGAATCTTTAATAATTTTATTATATTTGTCTATAATTTCTTGAGGAGTTATCCCTTCCTTAGTAGCTTTAATAGAAATAGCCACTCCGTGCTCATCACTTCCACAAATGAAAACCACATCATTTTTTTTCAAGCGCTGATAACGAGCGAAAATATCTGCAGGAACATATACTCCTGCTAAGTGTCCAATATGAATAGGTCCATTGGTATAAGGCAATGCTGCTGTAATAGTATAACGTTCTGACATTATAAAATAGATTTTACATTTTTAATATTATTCAATTTGCAAAGGTACAATTTTTTCAGTTGTTTGTCAAGAAAAAAACAAGAGACTATCCTAAAAAATGGATAGTCTCTATTATCTTTATAAAATTAGGTATTATATTACCATTTTATGTTCTTCAAAAGCTCTATTTGAGCCTTAATAGATTCTGAATTAGGATTTTTCTTAAGTAAATCTTCCTTAATTTTCACTCCATCTTCAGCTACTTTATGAAGAAGTTTTTTCTGTTCTTCACTTACCCAACCAAAAACATTTCCAAGAGTTTTAGCTACTTTCTTAGTCAATTCAGTATCATCTGTACTCATTAGCCATACGAAACCTTCCTTTATAGGAGCCTGATATTCTTCTGGATATAATGGATAATAAATTACTTTATCAAGAAGAGCTGGAAGATATTTTTCATTTTTATTTTTTAGAATATAAGGCAAAAAGAACATAAATTGTTCTCCATTGAGCTTTTTCAAGTCAATAATATCCACATATTGTCCTGCCAAAGACGGATCTAAGATAACCAAGGCAGTTGCAGCAGCTACTTTTATGGAACGTGAAGGTATTTTTACAGATTTCTCAAATAAAGGTTTGTATTTCACGTCTCCTATACGAGAAAGTTGTGTAATTGCAGCTGCTTTCACTAAATTTTCAGGGTCATTATTAGCTAAGTTTTCTACCATAGGTGCCCATTCATTCATTCTATCTTGTCTCAATCCTTGGATTGCTTTAATACGTAAGCGGAAGAAAGAATCCTTAAGAGCAAGAATAAGAATATCTGTATTTCCTGTATTTATGGCATATTCAACTGCTTGGTTACGACTTCTGTAATCTTTAGCATTTTTATATTGGAAAAGATACTGTTGTGAAGTTTTATAGGTAGCTTCATCTCCTATAATAAGTCCTCTTGGATCTACATTAATCAAATCATAATTAGGAGAGACAGCAAAACGGAATTCATTCTTAGGCTTAGCACTTACCCAGACTTCCTTTCTAATGTATTTTCCTCCATCATAAATATCCACTTCTAGAGGAAATTGAAATGGTAAAGATGCATCTTGAGTAATTTCCAAAACGGCTTCTTTTCGTGTATTATCATAAGTAACTTTTGGAGTCATAATTACGTGTCCGTGATTAAAATACCACTGATTAAAGAACCAATTGAGGTCTTTTCCACTTACTTCTTCTAAGATGAGTCTTAATTGATGAGCCTCTCCTGTTCCATATTGATTTTTCTTAAGATATTTAGAAATTCCTTCAAAAAAAGCCTTATCCCCTAAGTAATTACGAAGCATATGAAGGATTCCTCCTCCCTTATTATAAGAAACGGCATCAAACATATCTTCCCGTTCTTTATAATTAAATCGTACAAGATCTTTTTCAAAGGAGCCACTATTCTTATACCCTACAATATCACGATTCAAATGATAATCAGCATAATCTTTTCCATATTTATACTCAAACCAAAGGTACTCAGAATAGTTAGCAAAAGATTCATTTACAGTAAGGTTAGCCCAGCTCTCAGCAGTTACCAAATCTCCAAACCAATGGTGAAAGAGTTCGTGAGCTATGGTAGCTTCCCATATATTTTGGTCATTAAGAGCTTCTGCATCTTGCTGAGCCATAGAACTATGGAGGACTGCTGTTGTGTTTTCCATAGCACCACTCACATACTCCTGAGCTGTAATCTGATGATATTTCTGCCAAGGATAATCATAATCCAATCTCTTGGAGTAGAACTCCATCATTTCAGCTGTTTTTCCGAAGATTCTCTTAGCTACATCTGCATATTCTTTCTCTACAAAGTAGGAAATAGGCACTTTACCTCTCCAAGGTTTGTCTTTAATTTCTACATATTCACCTACTCCAAGAAAAAATAAATAAGGAGCGTGCTTTTTATTCATCACCCAATAGTCAGTACGGAATCCTTTACCATCTTTCTTAGAAGAAGAAAGCACTCCATTGGAAAGAGTTATAAATTGCTCAGGTACAGTAACATAAATCTCCTGAGTAGACTTTTGATTAGTTTCATCAATAGTAGGGAACCAACAAGAATTTGCTTTGGTTTCTCCTTGTGACCATACCTGAATTGGTCGATTTTTGTCCTCCTTATTGGAATTAATAAAATATAGCCCTTTAGCATCTGTAATAGCTTCACTTCCTGCTTTTCCTACTTTTTCAGGCTGGGCGGTATATTTTATATATATAGTGTATTTTTCTCCTTGCTGATAAGTTTTATTTAGGCGAATAGTAAGTTTGTCATTCTCATATTTATAATTAAGAGAGGCTCCCTTGTTTCCTTTTTTATCGCTTAAGTTTACATTATGAATAATCATTGCTTGAGCATCTAGCACCAAAGAATCTGTTGGATAGTAATAAGGAGAAGCTGTAAGCCATTCTTCCCCATAGAGTTCTTTTTTTTCAAAATTCAATGAAACTTTTAGCTTTGTATGATCAAGAGCATTGTACTTGGTTGCTTCAGCGTGATATAGCGAGCGACCTGATGTTTCTGTCTGTGCAACGGCTCCTATAGAGGTCGCAAACATAGCCAGTAATAAATATTTTCGCATCATATATAAATAAATTAATTTTTTTTTCTTCAAATCTATTCTTACTTTCTAGGATGATAGGTATTTATCACTTGAGAAAGATAAGAATGGTCTATATGTGTATAAATTTCTGTAGTTGTGATACTTTCGTGCCCTAGCATCAGTTGAATAGCTCTTAAGTTTGCCCCATTCTCTAAAAGATGTGTCGCAAAAGAATGCCTAAAAGTATGCGGACTAATCTTTTTTGTGAGTCCTATAGTTGTTGCTGCTTGCCTTATAATAGTAAAAATCATTGCTCGAGTGAGTTGTTTACCTCTTCTGTTAAGGAAAACAATATCCGAGAACTCTTTAATTACTGGAACATTTTTTCTTTGATATAATATGTAATTATTAATTTCTTTCTGTGTATGTTCGCTAATAGGCACCAAACGTTGCTTATTCCCTTTCCCTAATACTCTAATAAATCCCTCTTGAAAGAAAAGATCTGACAGATGTAGATTAATTAATTCCGAAACACGTAATCCACAACCATAAAGAGTTTCTATAATAGCTCTATTACGATGTCCTTCATCTGTAGAAAGATCAATAGACAAAATCAGTTTATCTATTTCTTCCAAAGAAAGAGTATCAGGAAGCTTCATTCCAAATCTCGGAGTATCTATATTTTCCATTGGAAAATCATCTCGATACTTTTCAAGGAGGACAAATTTGAAAAAACTTTTTAAAGAAGATATTAATCGAGATTGTGATCGTGCGTGTAGTCCTTTGGCTTCTTCATAAAGGAACAAACGAAGTGAATCACTAGAAATTGTTGAAGGTGTTTCTTCTATCTGATAAATAGAAATAAATTTGCAAAGCTTCTCTATATCAGACAAATAAGCCTGAATAGAATTATCAGACATTCCTCTTTCTATCCTCAAATAATTCTCAAAATCTTTTAAAAGAGTTTCCCACATATTATCAAGCAAAATTACGAATAAAATACAAAATTACAAAAATAATTACATACTTTAACTCCAAAGATTTTATTTATGAAAAAGATGAACTCAAAAATTTTGAATTCATCTTCTTAATTATTTATTTCAAATAGTAGTCATACATCATCTTTACTCCTTCTTCTAAGGATACCGAGTGCCTCCAACCTAAATTGTGCAGTTTAGATGGGTCTGTGAGCTTTTTCATAGTTCCATCAGGCTTTGTTGTGTCAAACTCTATTTTTCCTTGATAATCAATAGTCTCCTTAATCAGTTCGGATAAGGCTCGGATACTGATATCTACTCCTGTTCCTATATTAATATGTGTATTACGTATCTCTTTATTTTCAGAAGAGAAAGTATCCTTAAAGTTAATACGTTCCATAATAAAAACACAGGCATCAGCCATATCTTCACTCCATAAGAACTCTCTCATTGGATTTCCTGTCCCCCATAGAACAACTTTATTCTCAAAAATACCATATTTAGCAAGCGTTTTTATTATTTCTTCCTTAGGATTATTCCCTGTAATAGAGCTCTCTATTGGACGTTTGTTGATATCCTCCTCTATAACTTTCCAATTACCTTCAAGAAGAGCTTTTGCTAGGTGAATTTTTCTTATCATAGCAGGAAGTACGTGTGATTTCTCTAAATCAAAATTATCATTAGGTCCATAAAGATTGGTTGGCATTACAGATATATAATTAGTTCCATACTGCAGATTGTAGCTTTCGCACATTTTTATTCCAGCTATTTTAGCTATAGCGTAGGGTTCATTAGTATATTCCAAAGGAGCTGTAAGCAAAGAAGATTCTGGCATAGGTTGTGGAGCTTCTTTTGGATAAATACAAGTACTACCTAGGAATAAAAGTTTCTTTACTTCATTTTGATAGGATGCCCTAATAATATTATTCTGAATCATCAGGTTTTCATAGATAAAATCAGCCCGATAAATATTATTAGCCATAATCCCCCCTACTTTAGCTGCTGCAAGGAAGACATATTCAGGTTTTTCTTTCGCAAAAAATGAATTAACAGCATTGGTATCGCACAAATCCAATTCCTTATGAGAGAATCCAATTAGGTTATCATATCCTTTTGCTTTAAGATTTTTCCAAATTGCAGAACCCACCAGACCTCGATGACCTGCTACATAAATTTTTGCATTTTTGTTCATAAAATCTCTATTTTTATGGAAAAATCAATTCAGAATAGAATATTCCAAATTGATTTTTATATTATTCAATAAGAAAGTTAGAAATTAATCATCATCTACTTCTTTAGCTCGTTCTTTTATCACAGACTTATTTCCATTGATATCTACTGTAAATTCTTGTCCATTTTCAATAAGAAGCCCTTGAGTTGTTCCTTTTACGTGAAGTACATCCAAATCAATCACTTGCTTATCCATAAGGTAAGTAACTGATTCGTGTAGTGTATGCCCTATAACAAATTTTTTAGCATCCATATTCTTTGCTATAGAAGCAAACTCTGCTTTATCAATAGTTTCTTTTCCATAACCACGATACCACATAGGACTCTTACCAAACATATAAATAGTTTTTCCTACAGGATCCGCTCCCAATTTAGCTTCTAAATTATTAAAATAGTATCCTCTCGCATATTTATTAATTCCTTCTACCCCCATATTAAGATCACTTACTTCTTTAGATATTCCTGCGTGTACAAAGATGTAATCACCTATCTTTTCCATAATATTCTTAGTTCCTAACCAACGACCAAGTTCTGTATTAGGCTTATAAAAATCATAATATTCCTGATTCATTAGCTTAGCATCTTCCAAATATTTCTTACGAACATAGCGAAAATCATTATTCATATTCATCAGATCGTGATTACCCAATATGAAGTGTACCTTACCTCCTGCTTTCTCGGCTTGTTCCTCTAAAGAATAGATCAACCAAAGAGTTTGATTAACCAATAATCCTCTATCAAAAAAATCTCCTACAGTAACCAAATGCCCTTTACCAAAAGTCCATTTGTAATTCTTATCCATTACCTTATTATTGATAAGAAATTCTTTAAATTGGTGGTAATTTCCTTCTATATCAGAGATTGCAATTAATTTCTCTGGCATCTGATATACAGAAGGTTGATTCTGTAAAAGTTCTTGTATTTTAAATGTAAAAGACTCTTTATCATCTACATAACATTTAATTTTTTTACCAGCAATAGGATTCTTAAAAGTTTCTACTTTAGCAAAAGCCTCATTATTTTTCTCCAGAATTTGCTTTACAGTAGCCTCCTGCTCAGTATAGAAAATGTAAGGACCATCATAACCAGCCTTAGAAGTATCTACTTTTAACCTCTTCTCTGAAAAATGCCCTTTTGTCTGTGCATTTACGAAAAAATTACTACTTAAGGTAGCCAAACCAAAAGTAATAGCATACATAAAATTTAATTTTCTCATAAAATAATAATTTTAATTTTGTGTTTTATTTACTAATATTTTTTCTTGAATTTCATCTGAGTCAATAAGGTCTAGAGTATTCAAATCTGTTTTATAAAAGCTATGTTGTTTGGAGAAAAAGGCATTTATTGTTTTCCCCAATTCTTCTGTAACTTTTTTCCAACGGGCAATAAACCAATCACTGAAAATAGCTTGTTTCTCCCTTCTATATTCTATAAGAATATCTTCTATTTCAGCTTCTTGGAAATCCCTATCATATAAGTCATCTTCTAAAGATTCGTCTTCGATAACAAACTTATTGGAAGGAAAGCGTTTTTCAAATCGTTCAGTGGGAAGATAGAGGAAATCTGAAAGGACTTCTCCTGCCTCTCCTAAGGTCTGAAAAGAAATTACAAAATCTTCTGGGTCATACTCAAATGAAAATGCCAGAATCCTATCTCTATCCTTTTCTTCAAGATAAGATACTCCTATAAATAATTCTCTTAAATCCTTCTCTATCTGAGAAGAATAACTTTCCAAATCACTTATGAAAAGATTTCGCAATTTCTGTACTTGTTGTTCCATAGGCTAAAAAGAACATATCTGAATTATTATTCAAAGTAGTTCATAATAGTAAACCCTCCTTCTTTTAGGTAGGCATCTCGCTTGAAGAGCTTAATATCTGAACGCATCATATCTTCCACTAATCCCTTAAGATCATACTCTGGTTTCCACCCCAATATAGTCTGAGATTTTGTAGGATTTCCTATAAGCAAATCTACTTCTGTAGGACGGAAATATTGAGGATCCACCAATACCACTTCTGAGGATTTTGCTATTTTTTCTTCTATCTTACTCAAGTATTTTTCACCTACTTTTTCAATAAAAATAGTTTTATCAACTTGTATTATATATCCTTTTTCATCAACTCCTTGTCCTTTGAACTCAATAGTAAGTCCTATTTCTTTTGCTGCCAAAATAATAAAATCACGTATAGCAGTAGTAATCCCTGTAGCTATAACATAATCGCTAGGAGCATCTTGCTGAAGAATAAGGTACATAGCCTTGATGTAGTCTTTAGCGTGCCCCCAATCTCGTTGTGAGCTAAGATTTCCCATATAAAATCGTTCCTGCATACCTAAAGCCACACGACTTAATGCACGAGTCACTTTCCTAGTAACAAAAGTTTCTCCTCGAATAGGTGATTCGTGATTAAAGAGAATTCCATTGGATGCGTGCATTTTATAAGCCTCTCGATAATTAACTGTAATCCAATAAGCATAAAGCTTTGCTACAGCATATGGAGAACGAGGATAAAAAGGTGTTTTTTCACTCTGGGGAACCTCTTGTACAAGTCCATACAATTCAGAAGTTGAAGCCTGATAGATACGAGTTTTCTCTATAAGACCTAACAAGCGTACTGCCTCCAATATACGTAGGGTTCCCAATCCGTCTGCATTACCCACATACTCAGGAGTTTGAAAACTTACATGAACGTGGCTCATTGCAGCTAGATTATATATTTCATCAGGTTGAACCTCTTGGATAAGGCGAGTAATATTCATACTATCTGTAAGGTCGCCATAATGCAAAATAAGATTACGATTTTCTAAATGTGGATCTTGATAAAGATGATCAATACGATCTGTATTGAAAAGAGAGGAACGGCGTTTCATTCCATGAACTTCATATCCTTTCTTAAGAAGATATTCAGCCAGGTAGGCACCATCTTGCCCTGTAATTCCTGTGATAAGAGCTCTTTTCATTAATTTCTAATTTGTTTATGCAAAGATACGAATTTTATTTCTATTTTTTGTAAATATATTTTTTCTTTTATTTTTTTGATTCAAAATTTTTTATTTTGTTAAATTAACTGATTGAGAAATATTTATTTATACAAAATATGAAAGAGAAAATCCTATAACAATAACAGCTAATTTCTGATAATTGAACCTATGATTTTCAGATGTTTCAAAAAGAATCACTGAAGAAATATGTAGAAAAATACCTATAACAATAGCACTCATCTGTGTATGATAATGTACTAATTTTGGCATATAATTAGCCAAAAAAGTACCTAAAGGAGTCATTAGTGAAAAAAGAGATAAAAAAATCAATATTTTCTTAACTCCTATCTCAGATTCCAAGAAGAAAATAGTTAATACCATTGCTATAGGTAAATGATGAATAAAAATTCCATATACCATATTACTATGGTTATGCAGAGGAAAACCTTCTAGAATAGAATGAATACTCAGGCTTATAAATAATCCCCAAGGAAACTGCATTTTGAGTTTTTTTGCTGGTGAATGAAAATGTCCGTGCTCAGCTCCGTGTGAGAAAAATTCAAGAATTATTTGCAAAAGAATTCCTATAATAACCCAAAAACCTATCTTTTTTCCAAAAATATGAGTATCAACATCTGACGAAGAAATAGAAATACTTAGTGTTTGATGATTTTCTTCAAAAATAGTATGATATACTTCTGGAATAAGTGTAAAAACAGTCATTCCCATTAAAAAAGCTCCACTAAAAGCCAATAATAGCTTTATTTTATCTTTTTTTATTGGTTTTATCCATAAAACAAATAAAACTCCTATAATAATTGAAAGAAAAGGAAGTAAGTAATTTTTCATCATTCTTATAGCTTAAGAAAGCTCTTTGAGAATGCAAAGATAATTTATTTTTATGAAAGATATAATAAAATTTTATTGTATTAATAATACATTAATTTCTGAACAAATTTAATTATATTTCAAGATTTTTTTGTAAATTTGCTTTTAAGTAAAATAAGATTTTTTCTATTTGAAAATCAAACAAATACAGTTTAAAATATTTTTAAACCATATATAATATAATTACAATGTATAAATTTTTTATTCGTCCATTATTATTTCTTTTTGATCCTGAGAAAGTTCATCATTTTACTTTTCGATGGATTAAATTAATCAATAGAGTCCCTTTTATCTCCTTTTTCCTTAGAAAATATTACACTATTACTGACAAACGATTGGAAAAAGAGGTGTTTGGAATAAAATTCCCGAATCCTGTGGGGTTAGCTGCAGGGTTAGACAAAAATGCTGAGCTCTTTAATGAACTTTCAAATTTGGGCTTTGGCTTTATAGAAATAGGAACTGTTACTCCTAAACCACAACCAGGAAATCCTCCCAAGCGTCTCTTCCGACTTATTGAAGATGAGGCTATTATCAATCGTATGGGTTTTAATAATCAGGGAGTTGAAGCCATTATTAATCGACTTAAGAAAAATAAAAAAGTTATTATTGGAGGAAATATAGGTAAGAATAAATGGACTAATAATGATCAGGCTCATAATGATTACTTATACTGCTTTAATGAGCTTTCTCCTTATGTAGATTATTTTGTAGTAAATGTAAGCTCTCCCAATACTCCTAATCTTCGTTCTTTACAGGAAAAAGAGCCCCTACAGAAATTACTTTCCCTCCTACAAGAAGCTAATAAAAAACTTCCTAATCCTAAACCTATTTTGTTAAAAATAGCTCCCGACCTTTCTGACGAGCAACTATTAGATGTAATAGAAATCATCCAAGAGACTAAAATAGCTGGAGTAATTGCTACCAATACAACCATTAGTAGAGATGGACTCACCAATATTAACAAAAAAGAAACAGGCGGACTAAGTGGAAAACCTTTAACTAAGCGCTCTACTGAAGTTATTCGATTTTTAGCTGAAAAAAGTGGTCACAGCTTCCCTATTATAGGAGTTGGAGGAATACACTCTGCTGAAGATGCCCTAGAAAAAATCCAAGCTGGAGCCTCTCTTGTACAAATTTTTACAGGATTTATCTACGAAGGACCTTCTTTAATCAAGAAAATAAACAAAGAAATTATCAGAAGTATAGAAAATACAAAGAAGTAAAAATTTACGCCATTCTTGAAGAGCTATCTTTTTAGGAATGGCGTAAAATAAAAATATTTGGCATTTTATTAATAATCACCCAGAGTTTCAGGATTCTGTGATAGAGCCTTTTCCAGTTGCTCATCATTAGGAGCCTTTCCGTGCCAAGCGTGAGTACCCATCATAAAATCAACTCCATTTCCCATTTCTGTATGTAGTAGAATACCTATTGGCTTTCCTTTTCCTACATAGGACTTAGCTTGAGTTATTCCTTCTAATATTGAGGCTATATCATTTCCCTTTTCTATATCAATCACTTGCCACCCAAATGATTCAAACTTTGCACGAAGATTACCCAAGGATAACACTTTATCTGTAGGACCATCTATTTGTTTTTGGTTATAGTCGACAGTTGCAATAAGGTTATCTACTCCATTTGCACCTGCATACATAAGAGCTTCCCATATTTGTCCCTCTTGCAATTCTCCATCTCCATGAAGCGTATAGACAAGATGTTTATCTCCATTCATCTTCTTTGCAATAGCTGCTCCTATAGCCACTGAAAGTCCCTGACCAAGAGAACCTGATGCAATACGTATTCCCTCTAAACCTTCGTGAGGAGTAGGATGCCCTTGTAAGCGAGAATTAAGTACACGAAAAGTATTCAATTCGCTAACTGGAAAGAATCCTCTCCTTGCCAAAACACTATAAAATACAGGCGAAATATGCCCATTAGACAGAAAAAATAAATCTTCTTCTTTCCCATCCATTGTGAAAGGCAACTTAATATCCATTACCCTATTATAAAGACAAACCAAGAATTCCGCACATCCTAAGGAACCTCCTGGATGTCCTGAATTTACCTTATGAACCATCCGTAGAATGTCTCTACGTACTTGTGTTGTTAAATCAGTTAATTGTTGAATATCTGACATTATAAATATTTTATTTTAATCAATTCCGTTTCTTAAGTTCAAAATTATTTCCTAGATAGACCTCACGTACCATAGGATCATAAGCCAATTCCTCTGGAAGCCCAGCCTTAAGAATTCCTCCTTCATACATAAGATAAGTACGATCTGTAGCAGGAAGGGTAACCTCTACTCGGTGGTCTGTAATAAGAATTCCTATATTTTTATTTTTTAATTGAAATACAATATTCTGAATATCCTCTACCGCAATAGGATCAACCCCAGCAAAAGGTTCATCTAGCAGAATAAAATCAGGGCTTGTAGCCAGAGCACGAGCTATCTCTGTACGCCTACGTTCTCCCCCTGAAAGAAGATCTCCTCTATTCTTACGGATATGCCCCAGATTGAATTCATCTATAAGAGATTCCATCTTGTATAATTGTTCCTTCTTACTCAGTTTGGTCAGTTGTAATACAGAAAGTATATTATCCTCAATACTCAATTTTCTAAAAACACTTGGCTCTTGAGCTAAATAACCTATTCCATTTTGAGCTCTTTTATACATAGGGAATTTTGTGATTTCCATATTATTCAAATAAATATGTCCATCATTAGGTTTTATAAAACCAACAATCATATAAAAAGATGTCGTTTTTCCTGCCCCATTAGGTCCTAACAAGCCAATAATCTCACCTTGATTTACTTCCAAAGAGATTCCTTTAACTACCTTACGTCCTTTATATATTTTAACAATATTTTCAGCCCTTAATGTTTTCATATTTTTACCTTATGAATAAAAAATTCTCAATCAAAAATTATATCTATAAGGAATTTTATTAAGTTCTTCTTCTAAAAACAGCCAATCAGGTACATTTTTTACTATAGAATACACCATTTTCTCAGTGAGAACCTCTCCTTGATAAAGCTGTAAAATAGTATTAATATCAGCTTGTTCATTAAGGTATTCTGTTTCTTCTCCGAAGAAAATAGAAGCCCAATCTTTATAAAATTCAGGATCTATAGAAAGGTGTTTTAGAGTGGATACTTCATCCTCTATTTCAAACTGTGTAATAAGTTTCCAAGGCTCATTCTCTAACACATAGATAGCAAAAGGAATATCTTGTTCTTGATAATTTTTCTTATAAAAAGCTTGAAATTCTTGAGGTATTCTCTTTTCAAAATTATTACCTGTATTTTGAAAATTTTGGCAAGCACTCGGTAAAATCAAGCAACCTTTCTGTGTAAAATATAAATGAAGAGATGGACCATCCTCTTCCTCAAAGTCAAACCCTATGAATGCCTCGTTTCCTTCATATTCTTCCTCAATAGAAAGCCTATACTTATGATAGGTTTCAAATTCTTGCCCACAAATTATGAGATCTAATACGGCTTGTGCCTTACATATTTTCTTAAGAGTTTGCCAATGAGGTATTTGGCTAAGATCGGGAGTGAAATTCATTTTCTAATTATATCAATTTAATTTAATTCTTGTTTTCTCTGTACATACTTGGCTACAAATATACTTGCCTCATATAACAAAAGGATCGGTATTGAAACAATAACCTGGCTTGCCACATCTGGAGGAGTTATTATTGCTGAGAGAAGCAAAGTTAAAACAATTGCGTGCTTACGGTATTTCCGCATAAAAGAAGGGGTAACTACACCCAGCTTAGCTAAAAAATAGATTACAACAGGAAGCTCAAAAATTAGTCCACAAGAAATCACCGAAGAACGCAACATATCTATGTAAGAAGCTATATCTATTTCATTTTTTATCATTTGTTCTGCTCCTTCAACCACTGAATAAGTAGCAAAAAAATGTATTGATAGAGGCGCTATTATATAATAACCAAAAAGAACTCCTATAAGAAATAACAGAGAAGTAATCCCTATGAATCCACGTGCTAACCTACGTTCATTATCGTAAAGCCCTGGAGCAACAAATTTCCACATTTCATACATCAAATAAGGAAAACCTATCACTACACCCGTCCAAAAAGAAATCCACAAAGTAGCTGAAAATTGCCCTGTCATTGTCCTATTTTGTATTATTAAAGGTAATTTTTCATTACAAAAATCTGTTTCTGTTCCAAAAAATCTACCTACTTTACAAAAGAACTGATATGTAGGAAATTTACCCTCTGTGTGAGGGAGAATAATATATTTGAATATATAGCTTTTGAAAAAAAATGCCAATAAAGAAACTATGGCAACCACAATTATAGATCTTATAATGTGCCATCTTAGTATCTCTAAATGATTTAAAAAGGACATCTCCTGCTGAGGTTGTTGCATCACAAATCTATTTTTTGAGTATCATTAAAGCTAACTTTCTGCTTAATAGTTCCTCGTTCTAACTGAATAATCCCAGGGTTTGAACGAATCATTGTTTTAAGAGTCGTAAGATCTGTTGCGTAGAAGTCAAAATTCAATTCATATTTTTGAATAATTTTTTTACTTTCCTCTACAGATGGAGTAAGTCCTATCACTTTGTAACCTTCTTTAAGAGCCTTATCTGTGAGCTTCTTTATAGGAATGAAACCCTCATTCTTTGCTTTAGAAAGATCATAAGAAATCACCAGTAATAGCTTCGGTTCTTCAAGCATAGCTTGGGTATAATCTGCTCCATCTTTCTCAATTACAAAATCGTGAATAGGAGGCACATATCCTTCTGATATTTTCTGAGGATCTACTGAAATAAAAGTTCCATTATCCACAGTTGGGTAATCTCCTAATGTGGTTATAATTTGTTCTTGACCATTTACTTTAAATTTCCAATGATATTCATACACGGGCTTGGGAGCATCCTTAGGCATCTCCATTGCTTTTTGTATATTTACTCCTATTTTATAAGGACGAAAATCAATAATAGGTAAGTGATTATAGGTATAAAACACTAATATTCCACAACTTATAATTTTAAGTAACACCAAAAAAGTAGAAGTTCTAAAGCTAAATAAAGATTTTATATATTCCCTACCCCACCAAAGAAAAAGAACTAACAAAAGAAGTATCATATCTTTTGTAAAAGATCCCCAAGGAGTGAACTTAAGTGCATCACCAAAGCATCCACAGTCGGTTACTTTATTAAAATAAGCTGTATAGAAAGTAAGAAATCCAAAAAATATAGTAAGTCCCAATAAGGATATCAATGTAAAATCCCTCAAATATCCTAATAATAACATCACTCCTAAGATAAGCTCAAATGTGACTACAAAAACAGCTATAGGATAAGCATATGGAATAAACCATTCTAAATCAAGTACTGTATAATGGAAATATTCTTCTAGCTTAAAAGAAAATCCCATAGGATCTACAAGCTTTACAAATCCACTAATTATAAAAACAATTCCTACTAAAAAACGAATAATTGATACACTAATTTTTTTCATTTTCTTGATCATTTTCTCCTAGAAGAATTAAAGCAAAAACTGCATAATTTATCATATCTTGATAATTTGCCTTTACTCCTTCACTAATAATTGTTTTTCCTTTATTATTTTCTATCTGCTTTATTCTGAGGACTTTCTGAAAAATTAAATCTGTAAGAGAGCTTATTCGCATATTCCGCCACGCTTCTCCATAATCATAATTTTTCTGTTGCATAAGAATCCTAGTCTCTGTTACTTTTTCTTGATATAAAATCATAGCTTCCTCACCATCCATATCAGGTTCATTCACAACAGATTTCTCTAATTGAATTAGAGCTATTATAGAATAATTAATAATCCCTATAAACTCTGTAGTCTCATCGTCCTCAATTTTCCTTACCTGGTTTTCCTGAAGAGTTCGGATACGTTGTACTTTTATAAAAATCTGATCCGTGAGAGATGGCAAGCGTAATGTACGCCAAGCACTCCCATAATCTTTCATCTTTTTATCAAATATAGATTGACAATGTGAAATTACCTCATTATATTGTGATAAGGTTTTATCCATAAATTATCCAGAAAATTTGGTGTAAAGTTCGGCTAAAAATTAATATTACAAAAAAAAATAACAAATATTTAACCGTTTATCCCTTCTGTCATTCTTCTTGAATGAGAGAGCAAATGTATAATTATTTTTTCTATATTCAAAATAAATTTACTATTTTTGCTCTCAAAAAAAATGCAATTATTCTACAACGGCTCACTTACCTCTTCTGATAAATTCACTTTTTTTGAAAAAGAAGAAAGTGTTCATATTCATCGTGTTCTAAGAAAAAAAGCTGGAGATATCATTCATATCACTGATGGAAAAGGGAACTTATATTTAGCAAAAATAGATACTATTAATGATAAAAAATGCAATGTAATTCTACTTTCCTGTGAGCCCTCTTCTATTAGTGATTATCACTTACACTTAGCTATAGCTCCTACCAAGATGAACGAACGTTTTGAATGGTTTTTAGAAAAAGCCACTGAAATAGGTATTCACGAGATAACACCTATTATCTGCGAACATTCTGAGAGGAAAACAATCAAAACTGAACGTTTTGAGAAGATTATAATCTCTGCAATGAAGCAGTCCTTACAATTCCACAAGCCTTTGCTAAATCCTCCCATAGATTTTTCTTCTTGGATTACAACTATAGAATCCGAACAAAAATTCATTGCTCATTGCCAAGAAGGAAATCGTACTCTTTTATTTGATGAGTTATATAAATCACCCAAGAAAAATATAACTATTTTAATTGGTCCCGAAGGAGATTTTTCTAAAATAGAAATCGAAAAATCAATCCAAAAAGGATTCATTCCTGTAAGTTTATCAGCTCATCGGTTACGAACAGAAACCGCAGGCATAGTCGCTTGCAACACTGTAGCAGATATAATGAGTCAAAAAAAATAATTTTTCTTACTTTGTATTCTATTTATTTTCAGTTTTTTATAGATATAGTTTACTTTTTATTATTATTTTTTTATTTTTTTCTTGGTAAACTGATAAAAAAGTTGTAATTTTGAAAAAAATTTAATCACAATAGTATTTCATTTTTATGTTAGAAGACGATACAAACTTGAAGGAAGTTCTTACAAATGAAACTTCTGAGAAAGAGGCTAAAGAAAAAACACCTCTTAACAGTACTTCTCCTGATTTTCTTAATGAAATTCAAAGAGAAAATGCCGAAAATGCTGAAGAGGAAACTCTAAACAAAAAACGTGAGGAAGTTCCTATGATGGATTATGAAAAAATGACTCTTGAGGCTCTTACCAAAGAGCTTAAAAGGCTTATTGAACACGAAAAAATTACTTCTATTAAGTCTCATATAGAAGCTATTAAGAAAGCTTTCGATAATAAATATTCCCAAGAAGAAGATGAAAAAAGGGAACTTTTCCTAGCTGATGAAGACAACGAAGAAAAAGATTTCTATTTTTCTCTTCCCATTCGTGATGAGTTCTACAAAGCTTATAACCATTACAAACAGTTAAAAAATCAATATCAAAAGCAGTTAGAACAAGAATTACAAACCAACTTAAAACGCAAACAAGACATTATCAATGAAATAAAAAACCTTGTTTCTCTTGGTAAAGATGATATTGCTTGGAATACAGATACTCTTTTCCGTAAGTTTCAGGAATTAAAGAAACAATGGTATGAAATAGGAGCTGTTCCAAGAGAATATTATGATGATATTTGGAATAATTTCAATCACCACACTGAAAATTTCTTTGATTATTTGAGCCTCACAAGAGATTTCCAAAAAATTGACTTTAAGCATAATTTAGAAGAGAAAAACAAACTTATTGAGAAAGCAGAAGCTTTACTTAATGAAGCTGATCCACAGAAAGCCTTCCGAGAACTCCAGCTTTTGCACAAAGTATGGAAGGAGGAAACAGGACCTGTAGAAAAAGAATATCGTGAAAAATTATGGGAACAATTCAGCTCTATCACAAAGAAAATTCACGATAGAAGGCAAGCTTTCTTACATCAATTAGAACAAATATTTATTGATAATAAGCACAAAAAGCTAGGTATCATCTCTCAAATAGAGGAAATTACATCTCAAGAGCGGAATTCTCATAGTGATTACCAAAAAGCTATTCAACAGATAAATGAACTTCGAGAAGAATTCAAGAAAATAGGACGGGTTCCTCAGGAAGTTTCTGAGGAAATATGGCAACGATTTGTATTAGCTATTCGAGCTTTTAGCAAGAAAAAGAATCTTTTTTATAAGGAAAATAAGAAAATACATAATGAAAATGTATCAAAAAGAATGGAACTTATAGCCATTGCTAAGGCTAACAAAGATAGCTCAGACTGGGAGGTAACCACACCTCTTATTCAAAAAATTCAAGAAGATTGGAAAAAAATAGGAGCTATTCCTCGTAAGCTATCTAATGAATTATGGGAAGATTTTCGCACAGCTTGTAATCATTATTTTGATAGACTTCATCAAGAACGCAGAAAGCAAAATAAGGACGAAAATTCTAATATCAATAAGAAAAAGGAACTTCTTGACGAACTAAAAGCTTTTCTACTAACTGGAAATCGAGAAGAAGACATCAAAGTACTTGAAAATTTCCAAGAAAAGTGGAATCATCTGGGTAGCCTTCCTGAAAAATTGCGTGTTCTAGAAACTCGTTTCAATAAAATAATGGGAGTTCTATATAAAAAACTAAATTTTGATAAAAAAGAGATAGAACTTATCAAGTATAATAGTAAGTTAGACAGACTTCCTGAAGGAGAAAATGCTCTTCTTCGTGAAGAAATATTTGTCCGTAAAAAAATTGAAGATATCAAGAAAAATATCCTACAATTAGAAAACAACTTGCAATTCTTCACGAATATAGATGAAAAGCATCCTTTAATGAGAGAGGCTCTAAAAAGTATCCAAGAAGAAAAAGATAACTTAGTCATCTGGGAAGAAAAGCTGAAAGAGTTGCATATTCACGAATCCAAAGAATAATATTCTCTAAGTAATTGTGGCAATTAAGTTTTTTAATTAAGATGTCATACTATTTGTAAGAGGCTGTTATACAGCCTCTTTTTCTTAAGATAATATTTTTCTTCAATTTTTGATTAAATAAATAATTTGTTACCACAAACTATTGAATATCAACAATATATAAATTTTATAAAAAAAAGTGACTAAAAAATTTGCAAATACGAAAAAAAGTTGTACCTTTGCAACCGCAATTGTGAATCATTCTTCACTAATGCATAAGTGAATTTATAGTTATGGTTAGGAGAGGTGCCGGAGTGGTAACGGAGCAGATTGCTAATCTGTCGGCGGGTAA